>JBBEBG010000032.1 GCA_040882465.1 Gemmatimonadota bacterium | reverse complement strand
GAGATCATCCAGAAGATCGAACGTGGGCTAAGAACTTTAGAGGCGGTACACTAGCCTTTGCCTCGCTCCGGGCCTGACCCATGATGCGGGGCCCCCAGCGCTGGAGGTCGAGCGCCTCGACCATGAGGCCCGTCAGCGAAGCCTGGACGTCGAGATCATCCCAGTGCAGCCCATCGCCGCTCGGCGAGATGCGGGCACTCGAGAGATCGCTGCGATCCGCGTTCTCGAGTCCAGGAACCACATGAGGTGGGAATCCGAAGACGTATCCACCTCGGAGGCGCACCAGAACCAGTCCAGAATCCGCGTCGTACGAAACCGCGAGCGCGCGGGGCTCCACACGATCCGCTTCTCGAGCCTCACGCCGGGCGCGCTGATTCTGGCGTGCGAACTCCGATCTGTCGGTAGCGCTTGGCTTAGCCATGGAGCCTCTTCCACTCTTCTAGGAACTTCTCGATGTGCTCGGTGACAACTCTCAGAGCCTCGCGAGCGTGAAGCGTCTTCATGTGATGATTCTGCCACAACGAAGGTGGCGCGCGATCGCCGCCGAGCTTGACGAGTACCTCGCCGCCTTCCGTGCACTCCACAACGTGCACGTGCGGAGGTTCGTGCTCCCGAGGCGGCAGGTAGATGTACACACGGAACGCACCCTCTTCATAGATCCTCGGCATTCACGCTATAACCGAACGGTAGGTTTTGCAAGAATCCTGCCTGGGCTGAGTGGTTCGTGAACGATGCGATGTGCTGAACGGCATCCCCATGGGTGAAAGGGCCGGCCTCGAATGCGATCGGCGTGAGGGCGCGTCACAACCGGCGTTGAACGCGTGCAAACGACGACGACCCGCACTACGAAGGGACCGTAAACGTGTTCAGCGATGTCGGGTGGGGCGCGCGGGCAGGAGCTCGAGGTGGGGTTCGACACGGTGGCGAGCTGGCTGGACGCGCTCGACCGGCTCTTCTACTGCCACCGCGTCCCGCCCTCGTCCCGCCGCGTCAGCCGCGCGCTCAAGAAGGAGCGGAAGCTGTATCTGTGGGACTGGTCCGAGGTAGCCGAGCCCGTCGCGCGCTTCGAAAACATGGTCGCGGGACACCTCCTGAAAGCCGTCCATTGCTGGAGCGACCTGGGCTACGGCGAGTTCGACCTCTGGTACCTGCAAGACAAGGAGAAGCGCGAGGTGGACTTCCTGGTCACGGACGCGCGCAAGCCTGTCGTCCTGATCGAATGCAAGCTGGCCGACGAGCGCCCCTCGGCCGCACTCGAGCACTTCGCGGGGCAGCTCGGGGATCTGCCCCGCCTCCAGCTCGTGCGTGTTCCGGGGGTGGACCGCCGTGTCCGGCGAACTCGGATCGTCTCGGCCGCGAGGCTCCTGGGGGGGCTCCCGTAGGTGTCACGATACGGGGTGCGGGCGGAACGGGGTGGAACGGGGGCGCGGGAATGGAGCGGACGAAAAGGTGGCGCAAACGATTGGGAGAGAAGCACTTTTAGTGCCGATGACAACATCCGGCACGAGGCTCGCCAGGAGTGGCCGGGCGAAACCATCGCCCACCCACAACGAGGTGATACGTCCATGAGGATCCTGCTGCTTTCGATGGCGGCGCTGCTCACAGGCTGCGACGTGGTCCAGGAGATCGTGCGGGGGAGCGCCCCCGAGCACGCGTACGCGCAGTCGGTACCGATGGACACGGCGGGGGTGGTGACGAGAAGGATCTCGGCCGAGCTCCCGGGTGACCTTGGGACGGAACTTCGGCTTAGCCTCGATAGGTTCTCCATGCTTCCCGATGGACACTCGGGTGTCGTGTCGGACTGGACTACCGGTGAACTCGTGCTCTACGACCTGCAGACCGGCACGGCCCGACCACTGACGGACGACGCCAAGCTGTGGGAATCTGGAGGCTCCTACAGCACCCGCATCTCCCCTGACGGACGAACCGTCGCATACACCTGGGAGAATTTCGAGAACGATTCCTTCCCGCTCGAGCTGAGATTGTTGGAGATCTCAGGAGGCGAGCCACGCGTCCTCTACAGCGTTGATGGAGTCGGGAGCTGGATCGAGCCTCATGCCTGGGCGCCGGATGGTCGTAGCCTGGTCGTTGTGGAATCCGCCGATGGAGCAGTCCGGATCGTGCTGGTGCCGATCGATGGCGGGGAGCCTCGCATCGTGCGCACGCTGGCCTGGCGCTGGCCGGGACCGGTCGAGTTCTCCCCCGACGGCCGATTCCTCGTCTACGACGTTTCGCCCGATTTGGAGCACGAGAGCGGTGATATCTACCTGGTCGATCTCCGGACCAACCGCGAACACCCGATCGTCTCCTCGCCCGCCGACGACAGGCTGCTGGGCTGGGTGCCTGGCTCCGACAAGCTTCTGTTCACCAGCGACCGGACCGGAACAACGGGCGCGTGGACGCAGCGAGTCAGCGATGGCCGCGCAGTCGGCTCGCCCGTCCTTGTGAGGCCGGACTTCTGGCGCGCTTCGCCGAGAGGCTTCTCGAAAGACGGCCGCTTCCTATACACCGTCCAGACGTCCGGGCGGAAAGTGTGGGCCGCAACTGTCGACCCGACCACCGGAGAAATGGGGACTACCGAGCCGCTGCTTCCCGAGCCAGCCGCGGGCGGGCGGCGGGAGGCGCCGGTCTTCTCATGGTCGTCGGATGGACGCGCAATCGCAGTCGCTTGGCGGAGGAGCCTCGACCACGCACCGACGCTTATCGTGCGATCTGTTACGACCGCAGAGACGCGGGAGTACCGCCTGCCTTCGCGCTTCAACCGCTCCGCCGAACAACGGTGGAGCAGAGACGACGGAGCGATCTTCCTTCGGATGAGAGTTGTAGGAGGCCCGGCGAATGCGTGGGTACTTCTTCGTGTCGACCTCAGCACCGGTCGGAGCGAAGTGTTCGACATCCCGGTTAAGGACCGGGAGGTCTTCAATGGGTTCGAGACGCTGCCGGACGGCCGCTCGGTCCTTTTGCGTCGCCAAATTCCCCCTGCCACGCCGGAAGAGCCCAACATCGCGAGGTTGACCATTCGCGACCTTGAGACTGGGAGCGAACGAGACGTCTTCGATGTCCGGGGAAGTGGACTGGTATTCGCGGTCTCACCGGATGGATCCCGCGTTGCGGCGTTTGGGTCACCACAGGGAACTCGTGCCGAACTGTTCGTGATTCCGTTGGACGGGAGCGCAGAACCGCGGCGGATGGGAGAGGTTCCGTTCATACCTCGGGGCGGCCACTTCTTCTGGGACTCGTCAGGAACGGCGTTGCTCCAGCTCTCGCCCACGTCGATAGGGGCGAATGCCTCCACGTCGTATCAGCTCGACCGGTTTCCCCTCGACGGCAGTGCGAGGACGACGACCCGCGTCATGTTCCCGGAGCACGCCGAATCGCCGACCGGCCTCGTGATGATGTCCCCACGCAGCGATCGACTGGCGTTCGTTTCGGGGGATACCTCATACGAGCTGTGGGCGCTCGAGGGCCTTTCGGTTCCTTCCTCGGGGACACCTTCGGGCCGATAGATGAGCGGACCGATGCGACTCAGGCGCCTTGCGCTCACCGCCGCCGCGACCGCCGCAATGGCCGCGGCGGCGGCTTGCGTCGCAAGCTCTAATGCGTTCCGCGGGCTGCGATCCGACGTTCTTCTCGGCCTCGACCCGATCGTGCCGACCCCCATCGACAATCCCCCCACCTCCCCCAAGCTTGCTCTCGGCGCCCGCCTCTTCTTCGACCCGATCCTCTCGGCCGACGGCACGGGCACCTGCGCCTCCTGCCACCAGCCCGAGCGGGCGTTCGGCGACAGCACGCGGGTGTCCCTCGGCATCCGCGATCAACCAACCAGCCGCAACGCCCCGCCGCTCGTGAATCGCGCCTGGGGGCGCTCCTTCTTCCGCGACGGGCGTGCGCCGTCACTCGAAGCCGCGGTGCTCCAGCCGGTGCAGAATCCCGCGGAGCTCGGGGTCACCCTCACCGAGCTGGAGGCGAGGCTCGCGGCGAGTCCCGAGTACCGGCGACTCTTTCGCACGACCTTCGGCGCGTCGCCAGCAGGACCCACGGCCGAGCAGGCCGCCGCAGCGCTCGCGGTCTTCATAAGGTCGCTTCAGGTGGGCGGCGCGCCGGTGGATCGCTTCCACGCGGGCGACAGCACCGCGCTCACGCCGCTTCAGCAGGAAGGCCGGGCGCTCTTCTTCGGCAGGGCCCGCTGCTCGAGCTGCCACATCGGCACCAACTTCACCGACGAGGGCTTCCACAACACGGGGGTGGCGGTCCGGTCTGGAGACCCCGGACGGTTCGGCGTCACCCGCCGCGCCGATCACACCGGCGCATTCCGCACACCCACGCTTCGCGAGACCCTGCGCACCGCCCCGTACATGCACGACGGCAGACTCGCAACCCTCGAGGAAGTGATCGAGTTCTACGACGGCGGCGGAGTACCCAATCCGAACCTGGATTTCCAGATCCGCCCGCTTCGGCTGAGCAGCCGTGAAAAGGAGGCGCTGCTCGCGTTCCTGCGGGCTCTGAGCAGCGAGGGGTAGGCGCCGATCAGGGGATCCCAGCGTTCCGATTTGGCCGCCTCCTCTCTACGGAATCGCACGACAAGTGACTCCGGATTACACGGCCGCAGATTCCGGGATGGACGTTCCGCTGATTCCGAGGCAGGCGGCGCTTACCGTGAGGACTGCTTGCCGTCCGAACCGGCCGTCGAACGAAACTGCTGCTCGAGAGGCTGTTCATCGTGCGCCGGCTCGCACCCTGGTTCCACAACAGAGTAAAGCGCCTCGTGAAGACACCGAAGCTGCAGTTCCTCGACGCAGGGCTGCTGGGAGCGATGAGCGCGACGACGGCGGCAGCATCGAAGGATCGATCGAGGTTCGGGCCGCTGCTGGAGACGTTTGTTTACTCGGAGGCCCTTCGGCAATCGGCGTGGCTCGAAGACCCGTGTGAGTTGTACCACTTCCGCGACAAAGATCAGGACGAGGTCGACGTAGTGGTGGAAGCTCCGGACAGCAGGCTCGTGGGGATCGAGGTCAAGGCTACCGCGACGGTGAGAGCGGCGAAAGTGCCGCTGGCGCCCCTTGTGGCCCCGTGAGAACCCGTTGCCCCTCGGGAAGGCCTTGCGAACCTCCTTTCGTCAAGCTTGAGCCTGTTCCCACAGCCCCTGCGGCACGATCCGGAGGGAATCGTCCTCCTGGACGATCCACTCGCTGTCCGGCTTGGTGAAGCGACGGCGCTTCCCAGTCCGCGGGTCCCGGCGACTCTCCGTCTTGTTCCAGACCCAGCGGCCCACGTACTTCTCGTTACCGAGGATTCGGCTCACGGTGGCCGACGACCAGCCCTTGGCCGAGAGAACTCGGCCGGGGACTCCCTCTTCATTTAGCATTCGAACGATCCGCGTGATAGCCAGCCCGTCGGCGTAAGACTGGAAGATCCGAAGCACGACCGCGGCCTCGCGAGGCTCGATTTCCATCTTGTAGTCGTCCGGCCGCGGTCGGCCCTTCTTGTCCATCCGGATCGTCCCCACCGGAATCGACCGGTAGCCGAACGTCCGTTCCCCCACGGAGAAGCCCCGCTCTTTCTGGCCGATCTGGCCCCGGAGGGTCTTCTTCTTCAGGTCGCGGAGCTGGAGCTCGTTGAAGATGCCCCGGATCTGGATCCCAAGCGTGGCCTCTTCGTCGACGCTGTCCAGGCCATCAGCCACGGAAACCACGCGCACGCCCTCGAAGTGCAGTTCCGCGATGACGGAGAGCATGAGGTAGTTGTCACGGGCGAGGCGGGAGAGATCGTCGACCAGCACCACATCGAGTTGGCCAGCCTCTGCTGCGGCGACCACGGCTGCCAGTCCGGGACGGTCCCTGGTCATGGGCTCTCCGCCGACGTGCCTCCGGTACCAGTCCACCGCGGCAGCCTGGTCGGACGCCGCGATGTGGATGTGGTCCACGATGTCGAGGAAGCCCGTCTGGGCGAGGGCAGGAGCGTGGAAGAGCAACCCACCGAGAGGGATCAGGAGGAGGGCACGCCGAGGCATCAGTCTCCCGAAGAGGGCTGGAGCAGCCGGTGTGAGCGCACAGTTGCCCATGATCTCGGACGAGGACCTCGTCCGCAAAGGACGTCCATCCCGACAACGTGGAAAGCTCCTTCCGTCTCGCCCCGCGTCCGTTCCTCAGTAAGGGTAGTCCGGCAGCCTCGGCTGCCCGGGCTGCCAATCGGGGAGGGGCGCCCAGTTGTCCTCGTTCGGCATCGCGACCCGGGGGAGGCTCTCGGCGTCCATGACCTCCTCCTCCGCCACCAGATCGTTCCAGTACAGAAGCAGCGCCGTCAGTCCGTAGACTTCGTCCGCGGTCAGCGTCTCTTCCTGGCCGAGAGGCATCCCGCGATTGACGTAGTCCCACACCAGGGATGAGTAGGGGGACCGGATCGGGAGGATCCGTCCGTAATCCCAGGGGTTGCCGACGGCCCGATCGGGCTTCACCAACCGAGGGGCGATGCCTCCGGTCCCCTGCGCCCCGTGGCAAGCCGCGCACTTCTGCTGGTAGACCACGGCGCCCTGCACGGCGGTTCCGCTCCCCGGCGGAAGCTCCTCGCCCGTGGGACTGATCGCGATGTCCCAGGCGCGAATCTCCTCGGGCGTGGGGGTTCTTCCAACCCCGTACGTGGGCGATTGCGCGAAGGCGACGCCCGGCGCCAGCAGAAGGAGAGCCAGGAGGTGCCGGGCCGGCAGCATGCGCCTAGATCGCATTGTGAACGCTCCCGTCCCGCTCGATCCCCCACGGCTGAATCGAATTGTCCTGGCCCACCATGCGAGTGGGCGTGTCCGGAGCGTTCGGGTAGATCGCGCCGCTCCTCCAGATCTCGGCGCCCTGGGCCCGGGTCGGCTGTATCTGACCCAGCACGTCCGTGCTCCGCGACATGATCTCGGTCTCGTTCCCGTCCCAGCGCCAGGGGAACGTGAAGCGGGCGTGGGCCATGCGCTGCGGCGTCCCCTGGATCTGAGCGTCGGACCAGCTCCGGCCGCCGTCCACGGACACCTCGACGCGGCTGATCGCTCCGCCACCCGACCACGCCAGCCCGCGGATCTCGTAGAAATTGCGATCGGGGAGCTGTTGGCCGCCGGACGGATGGGTGATCACCGACTTCGGACCGATCTGGTAGCTCAGCGCGGCATCGAAGGGGTTTTGGCGAAGGTGCCCGTAGTCGTTGTAGGTCATGTAGTACTGGTCCACGACCTTGATCCGCCTCAGCCACTTGACGTGGAAGATCCCTTCGAATCCCGGCACCATCAGCCGGAGGGGGAAGCCCTGCTGGGGACGAACCGCCTCCCCATTCATTCCGTAACAGACGAGACAGTCGTCCATCGCCTTCGCCATCGGGATGCTCGACGCCCCTCGCACGTTCTCGACGCCTTCCGCCACGATCCAGGTGCCCGCCGTCTTCACGCCCGCCTCGTTCAGCAGGAGCGAGAGCGGCACACCGGTCCACTCGGCGCAGCTGGTCAGCCCGTGGGTCTCCTGGACCGTCACGTGTCGGGAGTTCGCCCGATTCCCCGCGCATTCGATGAAGTGAAGGCGGGTCACGGAGGGAAGGCGCATCAGGTCCTGCATGGTGAAGATCAGCTCGCGATCCACCAGGCCGTGGATCATCAGCTGGTGCTCGCGGGGGTCGATCTCGGGTACGTAGGCGCCCCGCGTCGTGGCGACGTGGTGGAGCGAGGAGGGGGTGATCACTCCCACCGAGTCCTGAAGGGGATTGGCGACGTGAAAGACGAGCCCGAACTGGTCCGGGGACGGCCTTCCGCCATGCTCGATCCGGACCGAATTGACGAAGCGGGAGCGCTCGCCGTAGGCGATCAGCTCGGGGCTCTCCCAGTCCTGGGGCTCGGCGAGCTGCCCGGGCGCGAGTTGTCCGGGCGCGAGTTGTCCGGGCGCGAGTTGTCCGGGCGCCGGTGTCTGGCCCCCCGCGCTCCCCACTCGACCCAACGTCAGGGCACCGGCACCGCCCACCGTCAAGCCGCCCGCCAACGCCGCCCCGCGCTTTAGGAATTCCCTTCGATCCGGCTGCTTCGACGCCATGGGACCCTCCTTCGGAAATAGGCTTCCCACCGGATGCGCAGTATACGCCCACGCGAGGAGGTCGGCCAGAATTTCGCGTCGGGTGGCTTCCCCCTCGCACGTGGAAGCGAAATCGGAGTGGATCTCCCCCGCGGCCCTCGTCCTCAATTGCTTTCCCAGGGAGGGGCCGCGCGCCTTTCGGCGCCGTGGCCAGGCGTTCTTCGTCGTCTCCGTGACCGAGTTCGAGCCGGGGGAGAAGTCGGTCCATCAGGCCATTCCCGAGGGGTACCCCCTTCTGGTCCGGTCGCTCGCGAACCTCCTCATTGGCATCACCGGACCGGAAGCCTCCTATCCGGATGCGCACTTCATCACGCCGGAGAAGGGATGCTACCAGGGACGGGGAAACGCGAACCGGGTGGCCTTCTTCGAGCAAGTCTAATCACCGGTGGAGCCACTGGCGACTTCGCGCCCCCTTCCCCATCGAAAAGATCCTCTCCGAACGGGACCGGAGGCACCTGAAGCGGCTGCAAGGGATCGGTCGTCCGGAGCCACCTCCCTCGCCTCACCCGACCCTCGGCTCCTCCGCCGTCTCCCGGCCCCGGACCCGCGCGGCCGCACCGAGCTCTGGCTCACGCCGATGGAGCTTCTCGAACGCCTCGCCCGTCCGGTCCCGCCCAGGACCAACGCTTCGCGTCGGTGCCCTCCACCGCCACCGCTCATTGGCCCACATTGCTGGGCGGGCGCGGTAGGTTGGCCGCGTTCAGATAGGCTTCGGCGTCCGGGTCGATGACCCCCGCAGCCTCACGGCTGCCAGGGCCAACTTCTTTCCGGGCCGGGTGACCGGCGGGAGACACCGGCTGGGCGCCGAGCGGCCAGTGGGAGCGGTTGTGGCAGAAACCGCGGGACCCGTGACTTGACAGACGGCGTTTGGCGCCGAATTGGTGTTGAACGCCAGGAGTCATTGTGCGAACGGGAACCGGACGAGATCCAGGGAGGAGACATGAGCAGGTGGCTAGGTTTATCAATGGTGCTGCTGTTGGGGTGCGCGGGGCCGGAGGACGAACCGGTCGAGATGGACATGGACCCGATGGAGTTGACCCCCTCGCCCGCGACGGGGCCGGTTGCGCCACCCACGACGGATGCGGAGATGATCGCGAGCGCTCTTTCCGCCGCCCCGGAAGCGATCGGCGCCGACGCCACGATCATCGCAATCGACGCGTCGGGACAGGTGCGAACCCTGCGGCAGGGCACGGGCCCATTCACCTGCATCCCGGACGGTCCCTCGCCGGGCGTGGACCCGATGTGCGTCGATCCGAACGGTCTTACCTGGCTCAACGCGTGGATCGCGCAGGAGGCACCGCCAGCGGGTCTCGTAGGGTTCGGTTACATGCTTGCCGGCGGGTCCGACGCGAGCAACGAGAACCCGTTCGCCACCGGCCCGGCGGCTGGCGAGAATTGGGTCGACACGGGCCCGCATGTCATGGTGTTCGCCTCGGGTCTGACCGGCTACCCAACGACGCACAGTGACACGTCGCGCCCGTATGTCATGTGGCCCGGTACGCCGTTCGAGCACCTCATGGCACCCGTCCGGTAGGCGCTGGGCGAGACCCATGGAGCTCCTTCGGGAAACTGAGTCATGATGCCGTCGGTCAGGGCGTCCGCCATCATCATCGCCTGATCGAACACGCGGTCAAAGGTCGCTTGGTCGTCGGTCCAGTTGGCCTGTAGCCTGTCGGTCCTGCATTTTCGCTGCTGCCACGACCTCGCCGGCGACGCGGATATGATCCTTGAGAAGCGCCGTTAGCCCCTTCCCGACGTCGGCGCCGTAGAAGGGCACGATGGCGGCGCCGATCTCTTCCTGATTCTCCATCAGCCGGCCAACGGCAGTCGGCGCGCTCGGGTGGTCCGTCGTGGCGGCAATGATGTAATCACGGGTCCAGACCACGTGATCGGCCCACAGCTCGCGTAATCCCTGCCGCAGGGCGAGCTCCCGCGCCGAGGCCATGGTGATTGCCTGTCCAACGCTGGCTTCTGCGTCGGGGGTCGACGTGCGGGAGCTCGGTGCCACGGAGGAGTGCCGAAAGAACCCCGAAACCCACTCCATTCCAGAAGTCGCTTCCCCAAAAAACGCGAAGACCCTTTGTAACGGTAGCATTTCGTCGAAACTTTCCCTGGAAACATTCGATGAATGTAGTTATCGTGTTTACGGTTTGTTGAGGCGAGGTACAAAAAGAACCTGTTTCCGACACGGAGGAGGATCGTATGCAACGGAAGTTCGTGGCAGTGGCAGTCATGGGGCTGTGGGCGGGGGTGCCGGCGGCTGCTTCGGCGTGTGACTTTTCGTTCGCTTACCAGCACCTTGGAGTGCCACCCACTCAGATCGTCGTCGGCGGCGGGATCCATGTGTCGCCGCTGAACAACGACGACGGGGATGCCTTTTTCATGCCTGCGGTGGGCGTCGGCTTTCGACTCGGCGAGAGGGCGGCCGTGGCCCCGATCATCGGGTATTGCTCGGGGGACAACGACTTCGGTGAGGTCATGTTCGGAGGGGGGGGACTCTTCAATTTGTGGAACAGCTCCGATGGGATGGTACATCTCAACCTCCAGTCCCACGTTACGTACGTGTCGGCAGGCGACTACTCCTATCTGACCATCCCGGTGATGGGCTCCATCGCCTACGACATGAGCGAGACACTCGCCCTCTTCGGAAATGCCGGAATCGTGCACTACCGGGAGAGCAACGGAGCCGACTTCGACGACACGAACCCGGGGTTTTCCGCGGGCGTGAACTTCCTCGTTCAGAGCTTCAGAATCTCGACCGGCCTCACCTACATCATGGGTGAGCACGACGACTCGCTGGGGCTGATCGCGGCGATCTCGCGGCCGCTCGGTTCGTAAGCTCGGCAGGTTCGCGGTATCGCAGGAGAGAAAGAAAGAAAAAGGGGGGAGGCCGCGAAGGCTTCCCCCCTTCCCTTTTCCCTTCGTCTTCCCCTTCGTCTCCGACGGACGCGGAAACTTACGCCCCGTCAGCGCGGCGAGTACCTCGTCATCCCTCGAATCGAGACCTCCGCCACGTAGAGATTCCCCGCCGCGTCCACGGCCACGCCCTCGCCATGCGTTCCATAAGGCGTGTCGTTCGGATGCGCGGGGACGTACCCCGTGACCTCTCCCGTACGCGCGCTTCCGATGTAGATGCCCCGCATGTAGCCGGGATTCGCCTCGTCGCTCGATTCCGAGTCGATGACGATCATCGAGTCGTCCCCGCCGATGAAGACATCGTTCGGCCGGCCGAACTGTCGCCACTCCTCGAGGAAGCGGCCGGCCTGGTCGAAGATCTGGACGCGATTGTTTCCCCGGTCCGCGACGAAGAGTCGCCCATGTGAGTCGAAGGCGAGTCCGTGCGGGGTCCGGAATTCACCGGGGCCTTCACCGAAGGTTCCCCAACTCATGAGGAAGGTCCCGTCGGGAGCGAATTTGGAGATCCGCCCGGGAGGATTTGCGTTGGAGTGACCCTCGGACACGAAGATATGCCCGTCCGAAGCGACGATCACGTCGGTCGGGTTGTTCAGGCGGGCGGGTGGATCCCCGGGTTCGCCCGCAATTCCGAGGGCGAGGAGGATTTCCCCTTCCGGCGAGAACTTGAAGACCTGCTGGCCACGCCCCGCCGCTTCCGGCGCGCGCGCCAACTCCGCGGCGCCGGCGTCGCGGTGATCCGTGACCCAAATGTTTCCGTCCCCATCCACGAATACGCCGTGGGGTCGAATGAAGAGCCCCGCGCCAAAGCTCGTGACGACCCTCCCGGAAGGATCCAGCTTTAAAACGGTCGCTCGGTCCGACCCCACACACGAAGCCGCGCCGCACCGGTCCGCGACCCAGAGGTGGCGGCCGTCCCGGTCCACGGCGATGGCGCTCACCTGTCCCCACTCCGCTCCCCCCGGGAGCTCGCCCCAGGGACGGGACATCGCCGGGAACGGATTCGGGAGCTCGGTCGCGGCGCGGGGCGAGGCCGGCGACGCGGGTTCGCCGCCCCCTCCGTCGCTTCGACACCCCGCCAGGACGGAGACGACCAGGAGCACCACGAGGCGACTCGACTTCTCACGCGACACGGTGGACCTCCCCTGAGGGAAATGGATGTCGTCGGGAATCTAGGGAGGGGGGGCGTCCCCAGGCCACCGCGGCGCATCCGCCCTTGCGGGGACGCGGCAATTCCGGCACGGTTAACGGCCCGGGACCGGGCGTTCCCCCGGGCCTCACACCCACCGATTCGATCCAGATTTTCAGGAGGCTCACACTTTCGTGCGTAGCCTTTGTATTGCTGGCGTTACGGCCATGGCCGCCGCCGTCCTTTCCTCCACGGGCACGGGTGCGCAGGAGCTTCCCCTGAAGCTCCCCGCCGGCCCCCTCCCTCCGGGGCCGTGCGAGATCGTCGCGCAGCAGCTCGAGTCCTTGGATCCGCCCTCCTCCGAAGAGGTCGCGGAAGCCGACCGGCTCGCGGGGTCCGCGAACCAGGCGGCCATCCTCGGAGACAACGTTCAGGCCCGGGCGCTCCTTCGGGAGGCGGTGAGGCTCGACCCGAGCTTGCCCTCCCTCCGCTACCGCCTCGGCCGCCTCCTGGCGGACACCGGGATCCAGGAGGAGTCGCTCGCCGAATACTGCGCGTACCTTGCCCTCGAACCCAACGGCCCCGACGCCGCGGACGTGGCACGGAGGCTTTCCGAGTTCCCGGCCTTCGCGGAGCGGCAGGCGCAGATCGAGGCCGAGTCCGCTCTCCTGGCGGGAGTGGCCGCGTACGACCGGGGAGATTTCGAAGGTGCGATCCGGGACTTCACGCGGGCTATTTTGCTCCGTCCCGACTGGGAAGAGGCGCACTACAACCGGGGTCTCGCCTATGCACGCAGCGGACGGCTTCCCGCGTCGGAAGCCGACCTCGTGTATTACCTCGATCTGAGTCCCCAGGCATCCGACCGGGCCGCGGTCGAGGCGCGAATTCGCGCGATGCGCCCCGCAGAGGAACCCGCCTATAGTCCTGCCACAACACTCGTGAGCGGGATGTTCGTCCCGGGGATGGGCCACTTCTATTCGGGGAGACCCGTCGCCGGGTCCCTGGTCCTCGCCCTCGCCGCCGGAGGTCTTGCCGCGGGATTCCTCGTCACCGAGGTAGAAGTACGGTGCCTGGGCCTTCCGGTGAACGGAGAATGCCCGGCCGGCCAGGTCGAGTCGCGGAGGGAGACGCGGCCCTTGCTGGTGCCTGGGCTGGCTGCGGCGGCGGTCGTCACGGTGGGCGGCGCGATTCACGCTTTCCTGGGCGCGCGGCGCGGCGCGAATGCCGCCACGGCGCTCCTGACCCCCGAGGGATTTCGTCCGGAATGGCTCGCAGGGCGGCTCGAACCGGTCGTTCGACTCGGACCCGTCTCCCTTCCCGGTGGAACGGCCTGGAGGGCTAGCGCGGAGCTCCGCTTCTGATGTCCGCGCGCCTTCCCCTCCGCCCGCGCCTCCCGCGCTGGCTCAGATTCGCCGCCCTCTCGATCCTGGGCCCGGCGGTGACCTTCGGATGCGAGACGATCACGATCGTCGCGGTCGAAGTGGCCTCAGTCCTCGTAAGTCCGGGCCAGCTCACCTTGCCCGTGGGGCAGAGCTTTCAGCTCTCCGTTCTCCTCCGCGGGCCCAATGGTGTGACCCTCTCCGGTCGCTCCGTCACTTGGATCAGCGACGATCCCAACCGGGCTTCGGTGGACCAAGACGGAATGGTGACGGCCGAGTCACCTGGACCGGTCACGATCCGGGCGACGGCGGACGGGGTTGCGGGAACGGCCTCCATCACGGTCTCCCCCCTCGCCACGATCGTTCTTTCTCGTTCGGACATCACGTTCGCGACGGTGATCGGTGGCGGTCCGACCGCCTCGGAAATCGTGCAGGTGACCAATGGAGGCCAGGGGATACTTTCGGGCCTCGAACTCGAGATCGCCTACCAGGCGGGAAGCGCGGAGCAATGGTTGGAGGCGATCCTTGCAGGCGCCAGCGCGCCCACCAACCTCAACCTGCGCGCCCTTCCGGCCGGGGTGCCGGCGGGAACGCACCGCGCGACCGTCGAGGTCCGCTCCGCTGTCTCCGGGAACTCTCCCCAAACCATCCAGGTGACGCTGGAGGTCGGGGCGCAGCCCCCCGGGATCCAGCTGGACCGGTTCTTCGTGCGCTTCGAGTCAGACGCCGGCGAGGTCGCCCCTGCCCCCGAAGCCGTCCAGGTGACGAACTCCGGAAACGGCGTGCTCTCGGGGATCGCCACGGAGATCAGCTACGAAGTCGGGCAGCCGACGGATTGGCTCCAGGCCTCCGTCAATCCGCCGACGGCCCCGACCCAGATCATCCTCACCGCCGATCCCGCGGCCCTCGTTCCGGGAACCTTCGACGCCGTCGTGCGGGTGACGGCGGCCTCGGCGCCCGGCGCCTCCACCACCATCGCGGTCCGCTTCGTCTTCGGAAATCCGCCCGCCGAGATCGAGCTCGGGCAAACCGAGCTGGCGGTCCAGCTCCTCGAGGCGAGCTCACCGCCACCGAGCACGACGATCACCATCGAGAACCGTGGAGCCGGGACCATTGGGAATCTCGCGCGGACGATAACCTACGGGGCCGGGGAGCCCGATGGATGGCTCCAGGCCGGCCTCGGCGGATCCATCGCGCCGACGTCCATCTCGTTGACGGTCAATCCGACGAATCCTGCCCTCCTCCCCCCGGGGGTCTATCACGCCGAGGTGGCGATCACCTCGCTGGACGCCGCCAACTCACCGCAGATCATTGCCGTGGTGCTCACGGTGTTGCCGCGACCGGACCTCACGTTGTCCATCATTGCGGCCAATCCCACGGCGATCCTGGCAGACGGAACCAGCACGTCCTCGATCCTGGTGACGCTCGTCGACCCCCGAGGCGATCCAATCTCGACAGGAGGACATCCGGTCACGATCGCGACCAACCTCGGCGCCATCGGACCGGTGACCGACAACGGGGACGGCACGTACGGGGCGACTCTGACGTCGAGCACAGTGGTGGGGTCACCGGTGATCGTGGCATCGGTATTCGGAGACGTGTTGTTCAGTAATCCCCAGGTGCAGTTCGTCGCCGGGCCGCCTACTCACATCGAGCTCACCGGGCCCGTGAGCGTGACCGCCGGGGCTCCGAGCGCGGTCTTCACGCTGCGGACGCTTGACGCCTTCGGAAACGAGGCGTCGGTGCCCGACGCGACTCAGTTCACCCTGACGAGCGGCTCCACAGGCACGGTGGTCTTCGATCCCGTTAGCCCGGTCACGATCCCCGGTGGAGCGTCGCGGGTGACCTTCACCTATTCGGACACGGAGTCGGGCGAGAAGGTCGTGACGGCGGCCTGGTTGTCGGGAGGGGCCGATCTCGGAAGCGACACCCACCTCATCACGGTCGATCCCGCCGCAGCGAACGCGATCCGCATCGTGACCCAGCCCGCCGCAGGCGTTAGCGGAGACCCTCTCGCGGTCCAGCCGTCGGTCGAAGTGATTGACCAGTTCCTCAACAGGGTAACGGGCGACAATACGACGCAGGTGATGGTGGGAATCTTGTCGGGAGCGGATGGAATGTTGGGAGGGACGCTGACCGCGACCGCGACGGCCGGTTTAGCCAACTTCGCCGGTGTGACATTCTCGGGGACATTGGGCGTGAACTACGTCTTCCGGTTCACCTCACTCCCGGACCTCGGAAACGCGGACTCCGGCAACGTGGCGATCGCGGGTGCGGGGAGCCCGGCCAAGTTAGCCATCGTCACTCAGCCCTCCGGCTCCGCCCAGAGCGGGATCGCGTTTGCCGGGCAACCGGCGGTCCGCCTGTTGGATGCGTCGAACAATCCCGTGGCGCAACCAGGAGTGACCGTGACCGTCTCGCTCGCGAGCGGAGCCGTGACTCTCGGTCCGGCACCGAGCTTGACCGCGACCACAAACGGGGCGGGCGTGGCGACGTTCGGCGGTCTGACGATCACGGGGGCCGTGGGGGTGCGCACACTGAGGTTCGAAGCGACCGGCCTCACGGAGGTTGTGTCCTCGGCGATCAACGTCGGGCCGGGAACGCCGGTCTCCCTCCGGATCGTGACGCAACCGGTGGCGGGGGCCAGTGGCGCCCTCCTGACCACACAGCCCTCCGTGGAGATCCTCGATGGGGCGCTCAATCGGGTCACCACGAACAACTCGGTCGCGGTAAGCGTGGCGATTCAGTCGGGAGCCGGCGCGACGCTGGGCGGGACTCTCCAGGCGACCGCCAGCTCCGGGCTCGCAACTTTCTCGGGCGCGACATTTGCGGGCCTTGTGGGGACGAACTACGTCCTGCGATTCACGTCGGTCCCGGCGCTCGGCTTTGCGGACTCGAACAACGTGATGGTGACCGGGCCGGGTACTGCGGCTTCGCTCCGCATCGTGACGCAGCCTGCCGCGGGCACGAGCGGAGCGCTTCTCACGACGCAACCGACGGTCGAGATCCTGGACGGCGCAATGAACCGGGTGACCACGAACAACTCGACGGTTGTGAGTGTCGCCGTCCTCCCGGCGCCTGCTGGCGGATCGGTGGGCGGGACCCTCTCCGCGACCGCGAGCTCGGGCTTGGCCACCTTCTCGGGGGTTACTTTCGCCGGGCTTGTCGGAACGAACTACGTCCTCCGATTCACCTCGGTGCCGGCGCTCGGAAACGCGGACTCGAATGACGTGACCGTGACGGGTCACGGCGTAGCCGCGTCGCTTCGGATCGTGGCTCAGCCCGTCGCGGGCGCGAGCGGTTCGCTCCTCACCACTCAGCCGGCGGTCGAGATCCTCGACGGCGCGATGAACCGGGTGACGTCGGACAACACGACGGTGATCAGCGCCGCGATCTTCTCCGGGACTGGCGGTTCCCTCGGACCGGTCGCCAATCCCACGGCTACGGTCAGCGTCGGCGTCGCTACTTTCTCCGCCGTCACCTTCTCGGGACTCATCGGGACACCCTACGTGCTGCGCTTCACCCCCAACATCATGCTCGGCCCGGTGAACTCCACCAATGTGGCGGTCACGGGTCACGGCGCGGCGGCGGCACTTCGGATCGTGACTCCCCAGCCCGTCGCGGGGGCGAGCGGTGCACTCATGACGACCCAGCCCAGAGTCGAGATCCTCGACGGCGCGATGAATCGTGTGACGTCCGACAACATGACGCAGGTGACCGTCGCGGTCCTCCCGGCGCCTGCCGGCGGATCGGTCGGTGGGACCCTCTCCGCGACGGCAAGCGCCGGGCTCGCCACCTTCTCGGGCGTGACCTTTGCGGGGCTCGTCGGGACGAATTATGTCCTCCGATTCACTTCGGTCCCAGCGCTCACCGCCGTGAACTCGAATGACGTCATGGTCAGCGGCCCGGGGGCTCCCGCTTCGCTCAACATCGTGACACCGCCCGTGGGAGGAGCGAGCGGGGGGGTCCTCGCCACGCAGCCCGAGATCGAGATCCGTGACGGCGCATCGAACCGGGTGACGACGGACAACTCGACGGTGGTGACCGTCGCGATCTTCTCAGGCACGGGAGGCACCCTCGGGCCCGTGCCCACGCCCACGGCCACGGCGAGCATGGGACTGGCATCCTTTGCCGGGGTGACGCTCACGGGGACGGTCGGCGAGCCCTACGTGCTGCGCTTCAGCTCCGGAGCCCTGCCGCCCGTCAACGCGGCTCCGGTGACTGTGACCGCCGGGGGCGCGGTCTCGCTCAGGATCGTGGAGCAGCCGGTGGCGGGGGCGAGTG
>JBBEBG010000031.1 GCA_040882465.1 Gemmatimonadota bacterium | reverse complement strand
TGCACAGGAATATACGCCCCTTCCTGCTCATGGTCTATATACTTTTGTAACGGTATACTAGTTTCCTCCCATGGCTTCCCATCCGATGCTCCTGACCGGGGCGAGTAGCTTGGCCTTCCAGGCGGACGGGTGGACAAGCTCCACGCCTCTCCCCTGGATCCTGGTGATGGGGTTCGCGATGAGCGCGATCGCCCTCGTCGGCGTCGTGGCGATCGTTCTCCCGAAGAGAATCCTGGATCGCACCCTTCTCCCGGTGGTCGGGTTCGCGGCGGGTTCACTTCTCGGCGGCGCGTTTTTTCATCTTCTCCCGGAGGGATTGGAGGGAGGCGCCTCCGCGCTCGAAGCGTGCGCTTGGATGGCTGGGGGCTTCACGGTCTTCTTCGCGATCGAGCAGTTTTTGCATTGGCACCGGTCGCACACGAGAACGGTCGTCGCAGCTCGTCCGGAGGCGTGGCTGATCCTCCTCGGCGACGCCCTTCACAACCTGATCGGGGGCCTCTCCGTGGGTGCGGCCTTCATGGTGGATCCGAGGGTTGGCCTTTCGGCCTGGCTCGCCGCCGCCGCGCACGAAGTCCCACAAGAAATCGGAGACTTCGCCATTCTCGTCCACGGGGGCTTCCCTCGCCGCCGTGCGCTCCTCCTCAACTTCATCAGCGCCCTGACCTTCCCGCTCGGGGCCGTCGTCGCCTGGGGTGCGGCCGCGAGGATGGATATTCACTTTCTGCTTCCCTTCGCGGCAGGGAACTTCCTCTACATCGGCGCCTCCGACCTGATCCCGGAGATCAAGGCCGTGGGAGGAGTCGCGCGTGGGGCGCTCCATCTCACCTTTTTCCTCGCGGGCATCGGCCTGCTCGGGGCGCTCGCGATTTCGCTCGGCTGAGGGAGCATGAGGGGGCTTCCGCGACGCTGTCCGCAGTTTCGCCGGGCGCCAGCGTCCGTATCACTGCCGCGGCCCAAAGGGAGGGCCACAGCACCGCAGTTCACCGAGCCGGCCCCACGACCTCGAGCTGAAAGACGTTCTGGACGAAAAAAAGGGCCACGAAGCTCAGGAGTCCTGCGGCCACCGGCGTGACGATCCATCCGATCGCCACGCGGCCGAGGAGGCCGTAACGGATCGCGGCTCCGCTCCCCCGCACGAGCGCCACGCCCAGGATCGCGCCGACGATCGCCTGTGTGCTCGAGACGGGAACGAGCGGGAGTGCCGGAAGCCCGAGGCCGACGAGGAGTCCCCGCAGTCCGGTTGAGGCGAAGAGAAAGAGAACGAGGGAGTGGGCCAGCACCACCACCAGCGCGAGGATCGGTGTGAGCTTGAAGATCTGGCTACCGACGGTGCTCATGACCTTGAACGAGTTGGTGAAGATTCCGACGGAGATCGCCACCCCTCCGAGGAGGAAGAGCTGCTGCACCCCACTCAACTCGAATCCGCCGGCGACCGGGATCGGGGCGAAGGGCGCGGCGGAGGCGAAGACTCCCATGACATTTCCGATATTGTTCGCGCCGAGACTATATGCCCCGAAGGCTCCGACGAGAATGAGTCCGAGCCGCGTGTATGCGTCCAATTCGAGCATGTGGATGCGGCTATGCCGAAGGGCTCTGTGGACCAGGAGGTAAAGGACCGCGGCGAGCGCCGCCGCCAGAATGGGTGATACGACCCAGGTCGAGACGATCTGCGCGAGGAGGGCGAAGTCGGTCGGGGCGCCCGCGAAGAGGTTCCAGCCGACGATCGCCCCAACGATCGCCTGGGAGGTGGAGACCGGGAGACCGGCCCGGCTCATCCAGGTGACCGCGAGCCCCGCGGCGAGGGCGACGGTGAAGGCGCCGGCCGGAGCGTCCACCGCGCCGAGCGCCCCCAGCGTCGCGGTCGTGCCCGATCCACCGACCACGGCTCCCACGATCACGGCCCCGCTCGCGATGACGGCGGCGACGCGAAATTTCACCATCCGCGTGCCAACTGCCGTTCCGAAGATATTCGCCGCGTCGTTCGCTCCGAGCGACCATCCCAGGAAGAGTCCGCTGAGGAGGAAGAGCCAGATCATGCAGGCTGCTCGCGCCCCTCAGACATGCCGTTTGATCGCGGCGATGGCGAGCCGATCGCAGACGTCTTCCGCCTCGTCAGCGATTCCTTCGATATGCGAAACGAGGGCTCGAATCTGATTCTTGTGGCTGAGCCGAAGGTCCCGGCGAAAGACCGCCCGGGTGCAGGTTTCCGCGATCCGGTTCGCCTCGTCCCGATGGAACTGCGCCTTGCTGATGTGATCGCGGACCGCCGCCAGGTCGCGGAAGTAGGCCCGGCACCCTCGAACCATGCAGTCGGCGGTGGCCACTGCGTGTCCGGCGAGATCCTCGAAGTAGGGATCGAGGTCGTCGAGTAGCTCGGGTTCCTCGACGGCGAAGCGGAGAAGGGTTCCGGTGAGGGCGTTCAGGACCTTGTCCGCCGCCTCGAGGAGCCCGAGAACATCCCCTCGAGACTCCGGAATCAGGGTGTGAAGGTAGAGTTTGCTCTCGATCCCGCGCCGAAGCTCGTCGCCGTTCCGCTCGGTGACCCGAAGCTCCGCGAGGCGCTCCTCGAACTCAGCCTCACGATCTTTGAGGTAAAGGCGCAGCCCTTCCTGGAATAACAATCCGCCCTGCCCGATCAGATCCAGGTAGTCGTCGATCTGAGCCTCGAGCTCTCGACTTTGCTTGAAGAGTAAGGTCACGGGCCGTTCACTCCATCTTGGCGTCCCGCCGTGGAGGCGATCGTCAGAAGAGTCCGAAGACCCCGTCCGGCGTGATTCCGAGGAATCGGAACCAGGTTTCCCCCGCGAGGATGTTCACGATCCATGCGATGATCATCATCGTGATGCCAAAGCGAAAGGCGTCGGAAAGGGAATAGCGGTCCGTCTCGTAGAGGAGCGCGGCGGGCTTGCTGTTGAAGGGAAGCACGTACACGTGCTCGATCATGAAGGCCGTGGGGAGGGCGAGGCTCACGACGGGGAAGCCGAATCGTCCCGCGACCCCGATCGCGATCGGGATGAAGATGAGCGCCCTCATCGTTTTCGACTGGAAAACGAGCGCGCTGAAGACCATCACTCCGGTCAGAAGGAGGTAGAGGACCCAGAAGGGCGTCTCTGCCCCGATTCCCATCTGATCGAAAAAGGCGTTGACCGTGATCGAGGGGAGGTCGGTCGCGTCGAGGCCGGCTCCCAGGGTATACGCTCCCGCCGAAAAGAGCATGAGATGCCAGGGAATGTCGATGTCGTTCCACTCGACGATCCCGACGCGGGGTAGTAGCGCCACGATCGCACCGAGGAAAGCGACGGCGGTGGCGCTCACCCCATGAATGCGGTCAGTGGCCCAGAGCCCGAGGATCGCGAGGAAGAGGACCGCAGTCCGGATCTCTTTCCCGCTGATCGGCCCGAGGGACCGATACTCGTCCCGGAGGCGCTCCATCCCTCCTTCGATCCGGGGGATCCGCTCTTCGGGGGCGAGAGGGAAGAAGACTCGCATCGCGAGGAGGTATCCCACGAGCATGAGCCCCGTCATGATTGGGAACATCGCCATCATCCAGTCGGCAAAATAAATGGACCCCCCGATCGCCCCACCGATGAGGGCGGCGGCGAGAAGGTTGGCCCCCGATCCCGTGACGAATGCTCCGGCCCCAACGTTGATACAGAGGAGGTTTTGGAGAACGATGCTCCGCCCGAAGTTCGATTTCTCTTCTCCCTCACGCGCTCCGTAGATCGCTGCGATCACCATGAAGAGCGGGAGGAGGATCGCGGCCTTTGCCGTCGTCGCTGAAACGAACGCGGACAGCGCCAGATTGAGAACGATGAAAACGAGGAAGATCGTCGAAGCGGTATGCCCGAACCGGAGGAGAAGGAAGAGAGCGATACGCTTCGCGAGCCCCGTCGCCACGAGCATGCTTGCAAGGACGAAGGACATGATGTTCAGCCACATCACGGGGTGGCCGAGCTGCGCATAGGCGACACTCTCTCCGAGTACCCCTGTGAGGACGAGGGCGCTGATCACCATGAGGCTGATCAGGTAGTTCGGGAGGGCAACCGTGGACCACAAGACGAGCGAAGCCAGGAAGATGGCCAGCATGTATGCATTGTTCCGGCTGAACACCTCGCTTCCCCGAGCCTCGAACTCCGCCCGCGCGACGTCCGAGACGAGACCCTCCGGATCCACGTCCTGGAGGAAGGGGATGTCCACCAGAAAAGCGAGCACCACGAAGATCAGAAGAGCCAGTGGCACTCCGATCCGGGCCAGCTGCGCCTCGACGCGGCTTCGCTTCCGGACCGGCAGCTGCTCGATCCGGTAGTTCCGCATGTCGAGCGGATCGCTGGGGTCCCCTCCGGCGGCGGCGGGGTCGCTTCGCGGGATCCGGCTCGTGCCGGGAAGGGGCGGAGCGCCCGGGTTCACGCCGGCTCCTCCTTCCACCGGGTGTAAGGGTGCTTCATCAGCATGGCATTGTAGTACCGCGCTTCTCCCGTGACCTCCTTTCCCAGCCAGCCCGGCCGGGCGAAGGGCTCCTCCTCGGACTCCAACTCCAGCTCGGCGATCACGAGACCTGCGTTCTCGCCGTGGAATTCGTCCACCTCGAAGGTGTGGTCGCCCACCGGGACGAGGTAGCGGATCTTCTCGATCTTTCCCGGCTCGCACAGTGCGAGGAGCCCCTCCGCCTCCTCCAGGGGGATCTCCTTCTCCCACTCGTAGCGGCTCGCTCCCGAGGCGCTTCCGATCCCCTTGATCGTGAGTGCTCCCTGTTCCCCCTGGATCCGCACGCGTACCGCTCGCGCGGGGACGGAAGAGAGGTACCCTTGGACGATGCGCGTCTTCGTGCGGGCCTCGCCGTGGAAGGGTCCGGTCACGAGAAACTTCCGTTCAATCTCTTGCGCCACGGCTCGCTTCTCCTCCCTCACTCGTTCGCGAGCGGCCGATCGATCATTCCGATCACCCGCTTGATCGCCTGGAGATAGTTGATGTTCTCGAGACCTGCCATCCCCGTGTCGGTGAGAGTCCGGTGCAAATCGGGGATTTCCGTGGACTCGGCGCCCACCGTCACGACCCGCGCCCCGTTGATTAAGACAACGACGTATTCGCAGATCGTCCCATGCACCAGGTAGCCGAAGCGACGCTTTTTCACACGCACCACCTGGAGCTCCGGGTGGCTCCGGACTCGCCTCAGGAAGTCCTCGAGGTCACACCCTCCCGCCGGGAGATCGGGGGGAGCCGTCTGGAGGGCGGGGAAGAGCTTCTCCTGGAGGAGCACGGCGGGAAGAGGGAAGGCGACCTTCAGGCGGGGTGCCCACTGCTCGAACCCGTCCACGGTCCGCACCCACTCCTTCACGTCCAGCTTCCCGCCGCGGATCTTCACGCCGAAGACGTCGCTCGCCCTGGAAACGACGTATATCTCCTCGGACCGCCGCTCCCAGAGATCCTCGGGTACCGGCACGGAGAGGCGCGCCATGCGATGGTGGATCCGGTCGAAATCCTGCCCGAAAGAGCGGAGCTCGAAGCGCGGGCTCGACTCGGCCCCGACCTGAAGCCCTTCCGGAGTCACCTCCCGCGCTCCGCCGGTCCATTCCGCTTCATCAGAGCGGGACTCCATCCACGGTGAAGTTGTCGAAGCGGTTGTTCCCCGAGGAGCCGCCCGCCTGCTCCCCGACAAAACGGATCCGGAAGCGGAGATTCGCATTGTTCTGCACTGCGGCCACCTCCGAGAGATCGAAGGTCACCACCGCAAAGTCGAGCCCGATGTCGTAGGCGGCGCCCACGATCGTCCAGGTCGTCCCCCCATTCGTCGAGTAAGAAAACTCCTCCTGCGCCGCCCCGCTCGAGGACCTTTGCACAGCGAAGGCCACGACGATGTCCTCGTACCCGGTCGAGGGGGCCGTGATGATGAGCTCCCTCGTGTTCGCGGGATTCCGGGGGCGTAGGCCGAGCCCGGGGAGCTGTCCCTGGCGCGAGTTCACGCCGGATCCGGGGTCCACGTTGTCCATGTATCCGGCCCCCGTTCCCGGATAGGTGATCGCCGCGCCTCCGAGGGCACTGAAATCCGCGGCGACCGCCGTGAGTTCCCCTGCCGGGAGATTATTGAAGTGCCAGTAATGGATCAGCTCGGACTCCGAGGGGGGTGGGGGGGGAGCCAACGGATCCTCCACACACCCGGCCAGGGTAAGCCCCAAGACCCCGAGCATCGCGACCTTTCTCAACTCTTTCATGATCAACTCTCCGTTTGGATGGCCCCGGATACGTCAGAACGTGACCTGCGCGCGCAGCGCGAACACGCTGAAGTCTTCGCCCGCCTCGCCCTCGGGCTCCACGACGAGCCCGGGGTCCCTCGTCAGATTGCCGTCCTCGTCAGTGCCGACGAAGAGGTCCCCGCGCGCGCCCGCGTAGCGGTCGTGGTTCATCCACCCGTAATTCGCGCTCAGCTTCACGTTGTTGTTCGCGTAGAAGTTCACGCCGACGGTGATTCCCTCCCCCTCCCCGCCCATGACGCCGTCCATCCGGCTGTTGAAGTCGAGGTACTCGTAGCGGAGCGCGAGCTCGACGTCGCCCCAGGAGCGGCCGAGGTTCGGTTGGGTGAATTCGGCGTCGCTCCGGTTGTACTGGTAGCTCCCCCCGAAGAGCATGCGGCTCGCGAACAGGTAGAAGCCCCGGAAGTGCTCAGTCGGCCGGTCTCCGTTCAGGTGGACGTCCGAGAGGTTGTACTCGCCCTGAACTCGCATCCCGCGCAGATAACCTGCAGCCTCGAACCCGGCCAGGATCGAGTGGTCCACGTCCGTCATCCGGTCCGTGTCGAGGTACTTCTTCCGGTTGATGTTCGAGATCCCACGCGTGTCGTGGCGAACCGTTCCGACCCGGTCGTGGGTCTTGGGAGTCCGGTAGGATCCGGCGATACCGAGGTGGACGCCCCGGTCCGTCTCGTGGTAGAACGGGATCCCAACCACCTTCGCGGTGAAGGAGTATCCCTCGCTGACCCCGATGTCGGCGTTGTAGTCCTTCCGGTTCTGGACCTCCTCCCATCCTCCCACGTCCTGGAAGTGCACCCCGCCGGCCGCGAAGAGGTAGGGGCGCTCGTACGAGACCCCGATCCCCGCGTGCCGTGACGGAGTCATGGCCCGGGTCACCATCGGCCGCTCCATGAACGTCAGGTACCGGCTCGTGGTGTTCGTCTCGAGCGAGAAGACCTCCTTGAAGTTTCCCGCCCGGATCGAGAACCCTTCGAACCCGGTGTACATCAGGTAGGCGTCCTTGAGGTCCGCGCGGGAGTCGGCGAAGTCCATGTCCACCTCGCCGTACCAGTCTCTCGCGAAGATGCTCTTGATTCCGATCCGCGCGCGGCGCATCTCCACCCCGTTCCCGATCGGGTTCAGGTGGCTCCCCAGGAAGAAGGCGCCGTCCATCTGCACCCGCATGTCGAACCAGAGTCGGTATGCGCCGTCCTGGCTCTCGAAAACGAGGATCCCGTCGCGCGCCTCCGCGTCGAGAGGGGTGCGCGGCACCTGAACGCCGTATTGGTTGAAACGTACGCTCGACACGAGTATCACCTCGACGCTCGTCCGCCCCAGGAGCTCCACCTCCGCCAGCTCGTACTCGGGATGGGTCAGGAGGAGGATGTCCGTCGAGACGGCGGGAACCGAAATGGAGAAGGCCCCGGCGGCGTTGGTCTGTACCGTCGCGGCGCTCCCACGGAGGCGCACGTTGACGTCGGCGACGGGCGCTCCGTCGGTGATCGATCGGACCGTTCCGGTAACGCTACGGGCCTGCGCGACCACCGGCATGGCCACGGCCGTGAGGAGCACGGCAGCGAGAAGAGCGCGAAGATGTCTCATGGCGAAACCCTTTGTCAGAATGGGTCGGGTCCCGGGCGGCCGATCCGCGCGGCGGGTCCCTCGGAAGCGGGGGAGGGCCAGCATCATGGGCTCTGCCCGGGTCTCCGGCGTGTGACGAGGGGGAAGATGCGTGCCAGGGTCAGCTCGTTATGGGTAAATGACTTACGCGGTTGATGTGAGTCGGACTGGGACAAAATGTCACAGCCGGGGTCTCTCTCGGGTTCCTTTTGTCCTCGACTTGTCCTCGGCCGCCCCGGCGACGCCCTTCGGGCCCTTGGCCGTGGACTCACCGTCACGGCCGCCCACAGCGCGGGCCTTCGCCGCAAATCGGGTCTGGTTCGCGGATGCGCCCGAGGAGATGCCGCGGGATGGACCAGACCGGATGTCCCCCTTTCTATTTCTCTTCGCTGCGGGAAACGTTCTCCACGTGGGCGCCCCCACTTCGGCTCGGAGATCGGGATCGTGCACGGAATGGCGCGAGGATTCCTCGCCCTTGCCCGATTTCTCGTCGCAGCCCGTCTCTTGTATGGCTTGGCAGTCGCGGCGCGTTGAGCCGTGCGTTGAAGGGACTCGAGCGGCAAGGAGGATCAGATCGTGGATCGAACGGGAGAAGGCACGGGACCGGCATTCGGCGGCCGTGAGAGCGGCGCCACGAGGAGAGTGAGGGTCTCAATCGGTCCCGGGCTGGAGTCCCTGAGCGGGGACCTCGACCTCCCCGCCGGCGCCCGCGGGGTTGTGGCCTTCGCGCATGGAAGTGGGAGCAGTCGCACGAGTCCCCGGAACCGCTTCGTGGCGGCTCAACTCCGGGAGGGCGCCCTAGGAACTCTTCTCATCGACCTGCTCACGCCGGGCGAGGAGGCCGTGGATGCCAGGACGCGCCACCTCCGCTTCGACATCGAGATGTTGGCGGACCGCATGGTGCGCGTGGTCGACTGGCTTCGGAAGGATGAGGAAGCCTCGCAACTCTCGATCGGACTTTTCGGGGCAAGCACGGGAGCCGCGGCGGCCCTAATCGCCGCGGCTCGACGTCCCCAGGTGGTTGGTGCGGTCGTCTCCCGTGGAGGGCGCCCCGATCTCGCGGGCTCGTACTTGCGGGACGTCGCCGCCCCGACCCTTCTCATCGTTGGCGGCCGCGACGCGGAGGTCATCGAGTTGAACCGGAGTGCCGCGGCCCGCATTTCCGCTCCGAAGCGGCTCACCATCGTTCCCGGCGCTTCACATCTCTTCGAAGAGCCGGGAACGCTCGGCGAGGTGGCGCGCCTCGCGCGCGAATGGTTCGTTCAGAATCTCGACAATGGGAAGCCCGATCAGTAGGCCTCCGGTTGGATCAGCGTCTCTGGCTCCGGTTCCCGTATGTCGGTCATCGTGGCCTCCGCGAGGAGGAGGACGCCGGCCACGGAAACCGCGTTTTCGAGCGCGACGCGCACGACCTTCGTCGGGTCGATGATTCCCGCCTCCATCAGGTCCACGTACTCCCGTCGCGCGGGGTCGAAGCCGAGATTTCCACTTCCGTTCCGCATCCGGTCGACGACCACGCCTCCGTCCACAGCCGAATTCTCGGCGATCTGCCTGGCCGGGATCTCGAGCGCCCTTCGCAGGATCAGGATTCCCGTCCTTTCGTCTCCCTCCGTTCGCTCCGCCTCCTCTTCCAACACCGGAATCGCGCGAAGCAGCGCCAGTCCTCCGCCGGGGACGATCCCCTCTTCCACGGCCGCCCGCGTGGCGTGGATCGCGTCCTCGAAAGCCTCCTTGCGGCTCTTGAGCTCGGCTTCCGAAGGAGGCGCCCACCCGAATGACCGCGACCCCTCCCGAGAGTCGGGCGAGGCGCTCCTAGGGCTTCTCCCGATCGTAGTCCGAGGTGGCGTCTTCGATCCGGTGCCGGAGCTCCTTCACCCGTCCCTGGATGTCGGTGGAACTTCCGCCCCCTCCGATCAACGTCGTGGTCTCGCGATCCGCGACGACGCACGCGGCGGAGCCGAGATCGTCCAGGGTCAGCCTCTCGATCTTGAGCCCGATGTCTTCGCTGACGACGCGTCCTCCTGTTAGTGCGGCGATGTCCTGGAGCATCTCCGTCCGGCGGTCGCCGAATCCAGGAGCTTTCACGGCGAGCGAGGAGAGCACTCCGCGGAGCTTGTTCAGGACGAGCGTCGCCAAGGCTTCGCCGTCCACGTCCTCGGCCACGATGAGGAGTGGGCGTCCTTCCTGCGCCACGCGGTCGGGTAGGGGAAGGAGGTCCTTCATGACCGCGATCTTCTTTTCGCACAATAGGATCAACGGATTTTCGAGGACCACCTTCATCTTTTCCGGATCCGTCACGAAATAGGCGGAGAGGTAGCCCCGATTGAGCTGCATGCCATCCACGACCTCCAGGACAGTCTCGATCCCTTTCGCCTCTTCCACCGTGATGACGCCTTCCGCGCCGACCCGCTCCACGGCATCGGCCACCATGTCGCCAATGGAGGTGTCGCCATGCGCCGAAATCGAGGCCACCTGCGCCTTCTCGGCTCGGCCCGCGACTGGACGGGAAATCCGCGAGAGGGTTTCGACCGCACGGCGGAGCCCGCGGTCGAGTCCGCGCCTGAGTTCCACCGCGGCGGCTCCGGCGGTGACGTTTCTCACCCCTTCGGCAAAGACGCCGTGGGCGAGGAGGGTGGCGGTCGTCGTTCCATCCCCGACCCGTTCACCGGTTCGCTCGGCGGCTTCCTTGAGAACCTGGGCCCCGAGGTTTTCGGCCGCGTCCTCGAGCTCCAATTCCTTCACGATCGTGACGCCGTCGTCGCACACAATCGGTTTTCCCCAGTTCCGCTCGATCAATACGGACCGAGCCCGGGGTCCCAGGGTCCCGCGCGCGGCCACTTCGAGGGTCGTGGCTCCTCTGAGAATCTTTTCTCGCGCTTCGGACCGGAAGAGCAGCTCCTTCTTGGGCATGGGGAAGCCGCTCCGAAAGAGTCGTCGGCGTCAGACGTTCGCCGAATCGAAAGGCGCACGCGCGGACCGAGCCATCTCTCCCGCTCGCGCATCCAGCAACTCGTGAACCTCGGCGTCGCTCAGTTGAGAGAACCTCTGGTACCAGAGGCCGATCCCGAGGAACGGCTCCGGCGTGGCCACACAGGCCACCGCGTCCGCCTCGCCCCGCAGACGGGACAATGTGTCGGCGGGGGCGACAGGGACCGCCACGATGATGGAAGCGGGCCCCAGTGACCGCAGGGCCCGGACCGCCGCAAGCATTGTGGACCCGGTTGCGACCCCGTCGTCCACGAGGACGACCGTGCGCCCCTGGACCGGAACCGGCGGGCGGTCCCCCCGGTAGGCGCGCTCCCTCCGCTCGAGCTCCCTGGTCTCGCGCGCGAGCACCGCGGCGATGTCGGCCTCGGAGATGTCCCCTGCCGCCACGACCTCGGGGTTCATCACGCGGACTCCTCCCGATGCGATGGCCCCCATCGCGAGCTCGGGTTGCCAGGGGTGCCCGAGCTTACGTACGATGACCACATCGAGGGGCGCCCCAAGCGCCCGGGCGACCTCCAACCCGACGGGCACGCCACCTCGCGGAAGCGCCAGAACGACGGCGTCCGGAATCGGGGCGACTTTGGCGAGAATCCCGGCGAGCTTCCGTCCCGCCTCTCTCCGGTCCAAGAAGAGCTGCTTCACGGTGCGCTCGCGTCCCTCAGTCCCCGAGGATGAAGGTCACCTTCATCGTGACCCTGTACTCCGAGATGGCGCCCGAGGCCCAGCGCACTTTCTGCTCCTTGATCCAGGCCCCCTGGATTCCGTTCAGCGTCTTGTCTGCGCGGTTGAGGCCCATCTTCACCGCATCTTCGAAGCTTTTCGGCGAGCTGGCCGTGATTTCTGTGACCTTGGCGACGGACATGTCGGGACCCTCTCTTCTTGAAGTGTGGACGTTGGAGCGTTCCCCCGGAGGGGAACACCCGCGCGCTCGAGGTGCATGTGGCGTGCCCGTCTCGCGAGTTCGCGCGATGGGCCGGCGACTGCGCCCGACGCGCGGTTTCGCGGATGTCGAGCCGAACGCGGAGGAGATCTCCGCCGGGACCGATCGTCTCGAAGCATAGGGAGTTGCGGGACAATTCGGCCCATCCGGCGGACGGCCGGGGGCGTGGCGCCTTCGTTGGTCGAGGGCACGCTTGTTGCCCTTCTTGGAGGCGCTTCGGAGCGCCGGGCCAACGGACACTTTCCACCCGGAGGCGGACACCTGTGAGACTGCGAGGGGACCCATGCTGAGCGTTCAGGATTTCATGACATCCGAGGTCAATACCCTGTCACCGGAGATGACCCTTCGGGAAGCCGTCGAGCGATTGTCCGCCGAGGGATTCAGTGGCGCGCCCGTCGTGGCGGGAAGCCGCCTCGCCGGAGTCGTCACGGCATCGGACATCCTGGACTTCGAGGCCACGAACCCGGGGGTTCCCGCCTATCGCGGGGGGCGGCAGGATTGGGGAGAATGGGGCCCGCCCGACCTCTGGAGGGAAGACCTCTCGGAGCCGCCTTCCGGGTACTTCCGGGACATGTGGGCCGACTCCGCCGCCGACGTCGTGGAGCGCATCTCCGAATCGGAGGGGCCCGAATGGGACTTCCTCGCGGAACACGTCGTGGGCGAGGTCATGACCCGTGCGATCGTGGCGCTCTCCCCCGAAGCGACGGCTGCCGAGGCGGCCCGCCTCATGGTGCGGTCGGGAGTTCACCGGCTCCTCGTCACCCAAGGGGAGGAGCTCGTCGGAATCGTCTCTTCCATGGACTTCGTGCGAGCGGTGGCGGAGGGTAAGCTGGGAAAGGGGTGAGGGACTGCGGCGCGACGTGGAATGCGGCGCGGCGCCGTATCCGCGCCCTCCGGCCTCAGGGCTCGGAAGAGAGGCGACCCGCGAGGTACCGAGTCATCCCTTCGAGCGTTGCCACCTGTTCGTAGTCAGATTCGGGGATCGCCACCTTCAGCGACTCGTCGAGGATGACGGCGAGATTCAGGAGATCCACCGAGTCGAGGTCCGCTTCTTCTCGAAGCTCTGCCGCCGGATCGATCCCGTCGAAGTCCACCTCGGGCGCGATCCGGTGAAGGGCGGCACGTACGGCGACGCGGACACGATCTTCGTTGGTCGGAGTCACAGGGACTCCGGAGTCTGGAGCAGCTCTGCGACGCGCTCGAGGAAGAGCCCTCCGCGGTGGCCATCACTCGCGCGATGATCCGCGGCGAGGGTCAGCTGAACGACCCGCCGCACGTCGAGCATCCCACTTTCGGCCCAGGGACGCTCCAGGGCCCGCCCCACACCGACGATCGCGACCTGGGGCGGATAGATGACGCCGAAGACCGTCTCGACACCCCGATCCCCGAGGCTCGTCACCGTGACCGTCGCATCGGTTACCTCCGATCCGCGGAGCCGCCCCGCCCGCGCTCGCTGTACGACGTCTCGGATGGCGGCGGAAATCTCATCCAGGCTTCTTGCGAGAACGTCGTGGATCGCCGGGGCGACGAGGCCGCCGCCGCGGAGGGAGATCGCGAGACCGGGATGGACCGCGTCCGCCATCCGAAGTGAGTCGTTCTCCCAGAAGCCATTCAACTCCGGGTACTCCTCGAGCGCGCGGGCGACGGCCTTCAGGTGGAGGGCGGCGGTGAGGATCCGATCGGCCGGGGCCCGGTCCACGTTCGTTTTCTCGATCCAGTCGAGCGCGCGCTCCACGGAGACCGAGGTGGCCAAATAGTAGTGGGGGATCTCCCGCTTCGAACGGGTCATCGCCGCTGCGATCGCGTGCCGCATGGCCCGATGCCGGTCCCCTTCATCTGCGGACGGGGCAACGGGAGCCTCCACGGCCGCGGCCGGCTTCGCCACCGCGTCGGAAGGCTCCGCCGGGGCGCCCTCCGGGGTTCCGGCTGCTGCGTCCACGTCGGCGAGGCTCACCGCGCCGCCGGGACCGGTCCCCGTGAGGCTCTCCGGGTCGAGTCCGAGCTCTTCGGCGCGCTTCCTCGCGACGGGTGTCACGCGCACCTTGCGGGCCCTGGGCCCCGGTGGGCGCTTCGGGGCCGGGGTCTTCGCCTTCGGTCGGGAGGGGCCCGCAGCGATCTCGGATGGTGCGTCGGTCACGGGCTCTGCTGTGCCGGGAGGACTCAGGGCGAGGAGCGGTGTCCCGACGTCCGCCGTCGTCCCCGGGGGCGCGAGGATCTCGGTCACCTCGGCGTCCTCCCACACTTCGATCTCGATGGCACCCTTGTCGGTATCCACGAGGCCGATCACCTCGCCCCGGTGCACCGCCTGTCCCGGCTTCACATACCACTCGAGAACCCGGCCGGAAGTCATCCCGGAGCCCAGAGAGGGCATGAGATAGTGGCCGCTCATCCCCGCGCTCCGCGCCCCGCCGGAAGCACGCTCCGCGCCGCTTCGAGGATCCCCTCGACCTGCGGGAGCGCGGCGGCCTCCAGATGCTTCGGGTAAGGGGTGGGCACCTCGGCTCCGCAGACGCGGGCGACCGGGGCATCCAACTCGTAGAAGGCGCCCTCCGTGATGCGCGCGCTGATCTCGGCGGAAAGACTGCCACTCCGCCACCCCTCGTCCACGATCACTGCGCGGTGGGTCTTTTCGACGGTCTCCAGGATCGCCTCCGTGTCGAGGGGCCGGAGGGTGCGGAGGTCGAGGACTTCGGCCGACACCCCTTCTTCGGCCAGGCGCTCCGCGGCCGCGAGCGCCTTCGGGAGGCTCCCCCCATAGGTGATGAGGCTCACGTCCGTTCCGTCGCGACGGATCGCGGCCCGGTCTATAGGGACGGGTCCCGCGTCGTCGGGAAGCTCGCCCTCCAGATTGTAGAGAAGGACGTGCTCGAAGATGAGGACTGGATCCGGATCCTCGAGCGCCGTCCAGAGCGTCCCCCGCGCGTCCTCGAGTGTCGCCGGGGTCAGGATCTTGAGCCCGGGAATGTGCGCGTACCAGCCCTCGAGGCTCCGCGAGTGCTGTGCCGCGACCTGGCGGCCACCCCCCGTCGCCATCCGGATCACGAGGGGGACGTTTAGCGCGCCTCCCGACATGTGGAGAAGCGTCGCCGCGTTGTTCACGATCTGATCGAGGGCGAGGAAGCTGAAGTTCACGGTCATCACCTCTACGATGGGGCGCATGCCCCCGAGCGCCGCGCCGATCCCCGCGCCTACGAATCCCGCCTCCGAGAGCGGCGCATCGCGAATGCGGTCCTCGCCGAACTCCTCGAGGAGTCCCCTGCTCACGGCGTAGCACCCGCCGTAATGGCCCACATCTTCTCCCATCAGGAAGACGCGGGCGTCGCGATTCATCGCTTCGCGAATCGCCTCCCGCACCGCTTCCCGATAGGTCGTCTTCATCGGCCTTCCGCCGCGGCCGCTGGCCGCTCGCTGTATACGAATCGCGAGAGTTCTTCGACGGGCTCCCAACTCCCCGCCTCGGCAAAGCGAACCGCTTCCTCCACCTCGGCCACCACCTCCGCCTCGATTTCCTTCGCCCGGGCCTCTTCGATCAAGTCGGCCGCGCGCAGCCGTTCCACGAAGAGGGCGATGGGGTCCCGCTCCTTCCACCGCGCCACTTCTTCCTTCGTTCGGTACAACTCGGGATCGAACATGGAATGGGCGCGGAATCGGTACGTCCGGAACTCGAGGAAGTGGGGCCCCCCTCCGCCGCGCACGGCCTCCACGGCCCGCCGCATCGCGTCCTCGACGGCGAGGACGTCCATCCCGTCCACCGCCCAAGCGGGAATCCTGTACCCTGCGGCCCTGAGCGCGAGATCGGTCTCGGACTGGGAGATCGCGAGCGCGGTTCCCATCGCGTAGAGGTTGTTCTCGCAGCAGAAGAGGACCGGAAGATCCCAGAGAGCAGCCAGATTCATGGACTCATGGAAGGCCCCCTCCGCCGCCGCACCCTCGCCGAAATAACAGGCCGTAACACGGTTTTCGCCGAGCATGCGCGCCGCCAGGGCGAGCCCGACCGCGACCGGGAGACCGCCGGCGACGATCGCGTTGCCACCGAAGACCCGGGCTTCGGCATCGAAGATGTGCATGGATCCACCTCGTCCGCGCGCGCACCCTTCCATCTTTCCGTACATCTCTGCCATCACCCGGCCGGGCGGCACTCCACGAACGAGAGCGTGGCCGTGTTCGCGGTACGTGGCGACCAGGGAGTCCTCGGGACCGAGGATCGGCACCGACCCTGCCGCGACCGCTTCCTCTCCGATGTATAGGTGGAGGAATCCTCGGATCTTTTCCTTTCCGTATAACTCGGCGCACTTCTCCTCGAAGCGGCGCACGAGGATCATGCTCCTGAGGAGCTCGAGGCCGTGTTCGCGCTCCGGAAGCGGCGGGGAAGGGGGAAACGTCATGGCGTGCCCTCGAGAGTCGAGGTGTCCCCTTCAGGGAGGCCGAGCTCGCGCGCCTTCAGCAGGCGGCGAAGGATCTTGCCGCTCCGTGTCTTGGGAATGTCGGCCACCACGGCGATCTCCTTGGGTGCGACGGCCGCCCCGAGGCGAGCTCGCGCGTGTCCGAGAATCTGCAGCCGCAATTCCTCGTTGTTCGCGTGCCCCGCGTGGAGCGAGACGAAGGCCTTTACGATCTCCCCCGCGACAGGATCCGGCTTTCCGATGACGGCGGCCTCGGCCACGGCGGGGTGCTCGACGAGCACGCTCTCCACCTCGAAAGGTCCGATCAGGTGTCCCGACGACTTGATGACGTCGTCGGCACGCCCCACGAACCAGAAATAGCCGTCCTGGTCACGGCGGACGAGGTCTCCCGTCAGATACCAGTCTCCGGCGAAGCAGGCTCGGTAACGCCCCTCCTGGTGGAGGTAACCCCGAAACATCGAGGGCCATCCCTTACGGAGGACGAGCTCCCCTACCGCATCGGGTTCCTCCAGCAGCTTCAACTTTCCGTCCTCTCGCTTCCCGACGGCGGCGCCGACTCCGGGGAGCGGGTGACCCATGGAACCCGGACGAATCTCCGTCCCCTGGACGTTTGCGATCATGATGCCGCCCGTCTCCGTCTGCCACCAGTTGTCGTGGATCGGGTGGCCCAGGACGTCGCGGCCCCAGATCACCGCCTCGGGATTGAGGGGCTCGCCGACGCTGGCTACGAATCGAAGCAGGGAGAGGTCGAAGCGCTTCGGAAGGTCGTCCCCTGCCTTCATGAGCATTCGGATGGCCGTCGGGGCCGTGTACCAGACTGTGACGCGTTCTTCCTCCAGCGTCCGATACCAGCGTTCGGCCTCGAATTCCCGTTCGTCCACGACACTCGTGACGCCGTTCGTCAGGGGGGAGACGATCCCGTAGGATGTACCGGTCACCCATCCCGGATCCGCAGTGCACCAGAAGATATCGTCCGCGCGGAGATCTAGGGCGCGCTGGCCCGTCGCGTGGTGCGCGACGACCGCCTCGTGAACGTGAACCGCCCCCTTGGGTGCCCCCGTCGTCCCGCTCGTGAAGTGGAGAAGCGCCGGCTCCTCCGGGTCGGTCGGCTCGATCTCGTAGCGCTTGTCGGCTTCGGCCATTCGAGTCGCGAGGCCCTCGGTTCCAGGGATCCCCTCTGCTTCCCCGGCGGGGCCCGCGAGGAGGACGTGGTCGAGACCCGGTAGGGCATGACGCCACCCCGCCACTTTGCGTCGGAAGAGGGACGGAGTCGTTACGAGAACCCGGGCATCGCCGATCTCCATCCGGGCCCGGATGGGCTCGGGTCCGAACGCGGAGAAGAGCGGGCAGACGACCGTGCGCGCCTTCAGGGCGCCGAGGGCGGCGATGTGGAGTTCCGGAATGCGCCCGGCCAGAAGAAAGACGGCCGCACCCGGGGCCACGCCGAGGGAGCGGAGGAGGTCGGCGAAGCGATTCGACTCTTCGGAAAGCGAACGGTATGTCATCTGGCGCACGCTCCCGGTTTTCGTCAGGAAGCGCACCGCCACCTTGTCGGCCCATGGTCCGGTCGCGTGCCGGTCCACGGCCTCGTAAGCGATGTTCAGCCCCCGGCCGCCGGGGAGGCCGTCGAGCATCTCCCGCGCCTCCGCCCAGACGCCGGCTCTTCCGTCCTCCTTCGCCCGCCCTGCGATCAATGTCCGTCCTCTCCGCTCGGCGGCGGCCCGGGGCGCGGGAGGAGCCATGCTCCGCGATGCGTGGTCAGGAGCGCGAAAACGATGACGAGGGCGGCCGGGGACCCCAGAACCAGCGCGAGCTCCCAGGCATTGCGGGCGAGCTCTGTGCCCCCTCCAAGGAGCACTCCCATCGCGAGAGGGACCAGAAAGAAGAGTCCGAGCAGCGTCAGGCCCAGGGCCACCCACCAGGCCCAGGGGCGGCCGCGAGAGAGACTCCCTGCGACGGCCAGGACGACCAGGAAGTGGAGAACGGCCAGCGTCACTTCTCCGGTCACGGCTCCTCCCAAGCTCGGGGGTCCGAAAACGGAGTCAAGGACGACAAGAGCCCCGTGGATGCCCAGGAGCGTGGCCGCCGCGACACGCACCGAAGTGCCGCTCGGAGCCGAGCCGGGCGGGGGGGAGGTCATGATGGAGACTCCGAGCGAGGCAACGGGCGAAGTTGGGCAAGTTCCCAGTGGCGCGACGCCAGTTGCAACCCCCGTGCCCGCAGCCGAAGCCGCCCAATCACGCACTCAATCGTCCGACCTGGTTCCGTGGGGGCGCTTCGTCTCCTTGGCGGGACGGATTGTCCCCCAGATTCGGTGGACGACACCTTAGCCTCTCCGCAGGATGGCCCTCCGGGACGATGCGAGACTCAACTTCCCCTTGCAACCCCTCTGGCACGTGTCTCGCTTCCAAGACCTGTCATCGTGCTTCGAAGGTCCCCGTGGAGATTCCGCAACCAGGAAGGTCATCATGACGTCGAGGCCCCTGGCCGTGTCACTCATCTGCCTCGCCCTGAGCTCCTCCGTGGCTTGCTCGACCGGGGAAGCGCGCCTTTACCTTCCGGAGGGCGATGCCGCGGCGGGCCGCGTGGCTTTCGAGGCGATGCAATGCTACGCCTGCCATGAAGTGCCCGGCGAGACTTTCCCGCCCCCGCACGCTACGCCGCCTGTTCCGGTGCCTTTGGGCCCCGAAGTCGTTCAGAAGCCCGCCGACGAGCTGGCTGAGTCCATCCTCGCCCCTTCGCATGAGATTCCCGACGACCTCGAGGGCGTACAACGGGATGGGCGCTCACGGATGGGGGACTGGAGCGAAGTCATGACCGTGAGGGAGTGGCTTGACATCGTGGCCTACCTGACCTCCCTGTAGTTCAGTCGTGCTGGGGAATGAACGTCGGGTCCGCGAAGACGGGAAGGGACTGAGCAATGCCGAAGAACGTCGGAAAAATCCTGAAGGAAGGGATGTTGGGGGGAGTGGCCGCCTACTCATCCGTCGTGGCGGTGCTGGCCTTCCTAAACGCGCTCCAGGGCCGCTCGGTCCTTAACACGGCCGCGGCGATGGGAGCCGTCTTGTTCTACGGTGCGGACGCGTCCACTCAATTCGTCGTGGGGCCGGCTCCCGTGCTCGCATACAACGGCGTGCATCTCGTGGGGTCGCTCGCCGTCGGGCTCATCGCGGCTGTCCAGATCTATGAGTCGGAGCACCACCGTTTCTTCTGGTACTTCTCCCTCATGATCCTGATTGCGGCTACCGTTTATTCCGTAACCGTCTTCGGCGTGTTTGGGGTCGAGATCGGACGCGTCTTGGATTGGCCTGAGGTGTTGCTGGGCACGGCCGCATGGGTCGGGTCCATGACGGGTTACTTCTGGTGGCTTCACCGTGGCCTCATTCGACGGATGCGGGAGGACACGGAACTGGAACTCTGACCGCTCGCCTCCGGCGCCACGTCCCGGGCCGGGTGGGTTTTCCCTCACGTCGCGCCCTCCTCCCCCTCCTCCTCCAGCGCCAGAAATCCGGTCACGAGGTCCATGAGCTCGGCGGTAATCCCGTCCTGCCGACGCCGGTTGAACCGCTCCCTCAGGTCGGCAAGCCGCTCCTCGATCCGGCGCTCGGCCGCCTCCATGGAGGCCAGGCGACTCGCGTTCTCCGATGCCTGGGATCGCGCCGCCGCCGCGAAGAGCGAGACGAACAGGTGCTCGCGCACCAGCGACGCGAACAGCTGGCGCCAGGGCACCCGGAACGTGGGAAGAACCGGAGTAGACCAGGGACGTGCCCGGAGTCCCTCCAGCCACTCCAGGTTGATGGGAAGGAGGTGTACGAGGTGCGGCCGGTAGGTGGCCCCGGAGTGATAGTGGTTGTAGAAGAGGAAGAATCGCTCGAGGCCGTGGTGCGCTCGCGTCGCCTGGATCGCCACGAGGAGCTCCTGGACCGTCGGGACGACCGCGTCCACGGAGTCGGGGGCCGCGAATTTCTCGGCAACCGGCTGTCCCTGGGCCTCGAGTTGGCTCGCGACGCGAGAACCGACGGCGAGCACCGTTCGGGTACCGCGGTCAGGGTGCAGGGTGTCCAGCCGCTCGAGCGCGAAGTCGGCGATCCGAATGTTGAAGCGGCCCGCGAGTCCGAGATCGGATCCGAAGACGACGGCGCCCACCTCCGGACCGACCCGTTCTTCGACGAGGGGGAACGCCCGCGGCTGATCGCGGAGTGCAATCTGGAAGCCCAGCTCGACGCTCCGCGCATAGGATTCGAGAGACTCCACGGCTTCACGGCTCCTGCGGATCCGGACCGCCGCGAGCGCCTTCATGGCACGGGTAATCGAATGGAAGTCGCGTGCGCTTTCCACCTGGCGCCGAAGTTGCTCGAGAGTCAGCACGGGCTCACCGCCTGGGGATCTCCGAAACGGCGATCACAATCCGAATGGGTACGTGTCGGGAACACCTTCCCTAGGGCGGGGGGGGAGTGACGCGACCGCCCGCGTTTCGTCGAACCAGATGTACTCGTCGAACTGCCGCGGGAGCGATGCGTGGAAGTAGTGGCTCTGGAGCTCCGTCTCCGGCCGGTAGATCACGCCGATCGCTCGCTCCAGCCTCGAGGGCGTGAGCTCCTCGCGGACGGCTTGGCGTGCGGGGACCCTTAGCGGAAGGAGGAAGGCCGCGACGTCCGAGTCGTAGCAGAGCCGCTCGTAGCTCTCGGAGAGAGAAGGGCGCACGGCCATGATGCGCATCGGCTCGCCCCAGTTCGACGCGGCCGCGACCGTGCCCCGGTCCGTCCCGAACCCGACGAGATAGGCCGCATCGCCGAAGCTCTCCCTCGACAGTTCGCCGATGTTGAACTCCCCGCGCGTACCCATTTCCGTCGCCGATGCGTTTCCGACGTGAGAGTTGTGCGCCCAGACGATCGCGCGCGCGTCGGGACCCCGGAAGGCGAGAATATTCCCCAACGTCTCGAACATGTGCCGGTCCCGCAGATTCCAGGACTCCACCGATCCGTAATACATCGTCCGGTAGTATCGCTCGGCGCCGGCGACCAGGCGCGCGTTCTGCGTCGCGTCGAAGAGGCGCTCTCCGTCCCGCGCCATGAGCTCCAGCCGGCGGGCCAGCATCTCCTCCAGCATCGCCACGACCTGGGGTTCGCAGCTCCCGTAACGGCCCGTAATCACGCTGCGTCCGTAAACGGCGGGATCACGCTCCCAGGGCGTCAAGCAGCCATATCGGGCGCGGGCGACCCCTGCGGCATCCGGGTCCACGTCGTCCAGGTAGGCGAGGACCGCTTCGATCGAGGTGTGGAGGCTGTAGAGGTCGAGTCCGTAGAATCCGGCCTGGCGCTCCGGTTCCGTGACGGATGTGTTGTGCTCCCTCAGCCACTCGAACAGCTCGTGGATCTCGGCGTTGCGCCACATCCAGGAGGGGAAGCGACTGAAGGCCCGCCACGCGACGGAATCTACCGGGCGGTGCCGCACGTAACGGTCCACGCGGGCCGCATCCGGCCAGTCGGCTTCCGCGGCAACGATCGTGAATCCCTTCCGGAGGATGAGCTCCCGGGTGATACGTGCGCGCATCCGGTAGAACTCGGAGCTTCCATGCGTCGCCTCGCCGAGGAGCACGACGCGGGCATCTCCGATTCGCTCCACGAACGCGTCCAGGTCGGCCGACTCGATGTCGGAGAGCGGCTCCGCGGTCTCGCGGATGAGCGCGCTGACCGCATGACGGGCACGCGTACCCATTCCGGGGGCCGAGACTCCCGCGCCGGCCGACGGTGCCTCTTCGACTTCGGGCGACCACCCCGCGATTCCGACGAGAGGAACGAACTGCACGTCCCCCATCCGCTCGCGGTCGTAACCGGTCTCCGAGGAGCGCGTGATGCGCACGAGCTGCTGGGTGCGGGGCGTCGGTCCAATCGGGATCACGAGGCGACCCCCGAGGGCGAGCTGCTCCAGGAGCATCTCGGGGACCTGGGGACCTCCCGCCGCCACGATGATCGCGTCGTAGGGCGCATGCTCCGGCCAGCCGAGGCTTCCGTCTCCCTCGAGAACGCGTACGTTCGCGAGGCCCAAGCGCGCTAAGCGCTGTCGGGCCATCTCCGCCAGCGTCGCGTGCCGCTCGATCGTGTAGACTTCGCCGGCTACCTGGGCAAGCACCGCGGCCGCGTATCCTGAGCCGGTCCCGACCTCCAGCACCCGATCGCCCGGGGCGGGCCGCACGGCCGCGATCATGATCGCGACGATGAAGGGCTGCGAGATCGTCTGCCCTTCCTCGATGGGAAGCGGCGTATCGTCGTACGCGAATTCGGCGAGCCCCTCCGAAACGAAGATCTCGCGGGGAACGGCGCGCATCGCGTCCAGGATTTTTCGGTCCCGAATGCCTCGGTCTTCCACCTGTGACCTGACCATGTGGCTGCGGAGCGTCGCGAAGTCGGTCATCACCCTTGCCTCAGTCGAGAGCCTCTACGATCCACGGAGCCACGGCCTCCAGGGCGACCTCCCGGAGTGCCGCCTCCCTCTCCGGGGTGAGCTCGCCCCCCGAGCGAATATGGCGGCAGAGATCCGGGAGGCGCTCGCCGACCCGTGCGCGCACGTCCTCCTGGGCCTCTTCCATGTGCTCCAGCGGAACGCGATCGAAGACGCCGTCCGTCGCGGCCAGGAGCACCGAGATCTGCTCGGCCACATCCAGGAGCGCCCTTTCCTCCTGCTTGAGGACCTCGCGGACGCGCCTCCCGCGCTCCAGCGTCCGCCGGGTCTCCTCATCGAGCTGCGTGGCGAAGCGCGAGAATACCTCGAGCTCCTGGAACTGCGCGTATGCCACGCGCAGATCTCGAACGACGGCGCGGTAGGCGGGGAGCTGGGCGGCGCCGCCCACCCGTGACACCGACCGCCCCACATCAACGGCGGGGAGTACACCCCTGCGGAAGAGATCCGGGGAGAGATAGATCTGTCCATCCGTAATGGAGATGAGATTGGTTGGGATGTAAGCGGCGAGGTTTCCGGCCTGCGTCTCGACGATCGGAAGTGTCGTGATGGATCCTCCACCGTGCGCCTCCCGCATCCGGGTCGAGCGCTCGAGCAGTCGCGCGTGCACGTGGAAGATGTCCCCCGGGTATCCTTCCCGCCCGGGCGGGCGCCGGAGGAGGAGGGAGAGTTCCCGGTAAGCGCGCGCGTGCCGCGTGAGGTCGTCGTAGACGACGAGAACGTCCTTTCCCTGAGCCATGAAATCCTCGGCCATGGCCATGGCCGCGTACGGGGCGACGAATTGGAGGCCGGGTGGATCCTCCCCGGCCGCGACCACCACGATCGTGTGGCGGAGGGCATTCGTACGGCCAAGCTCCCCCACGACGCCGGCCACCGAAGAGCTGCGCTGACCGACCGCGCAATAGATGCAAACGACGTCCCCGTCGCGCTGATTCACGATCGCGTCGGTGGCGATCGAGGTTTTCCCTGTCTGCCGGTCCCCGACGATCAACTCTCTCTGACCCCGTCCGACGGGCACCAGCGCGTCCACGACCTTGAGCCCCGTCTGGAGTGGCACGCGAACCGGCCCGCGCTGGAGGATCCCCGGGGCCGGGGACTCCACGGGGCGCTCTCGCGTGGAGCGGAGAGAGGGCTTCCCATCCAAAGGCCGGCCGAGTCCATCCACGATTCTCCCGAGGAGTTCCTCTCCGACGGGGACCCGGAGGGTGCGTCCCGTTGCGTGGGCCTCCGTGCCGGCCTCCACGCGCTCCTCGTCACCGAGAAGAATGACGCCGACTTCATCCGGATCGAGGTTGAAGACGAGGGCGTCCACGCCGCCCGAAAGGCGAATCACTTCGTCGGCTCGAGCGCTCGAGAGGCCGTCAATGCGAGCCGTTCCACGCCCCACGGATCGGACGACACCGATTTCCCGCACCTCGGGCCCCGGACGAACGCCCTCCAGCGCGCGGCGCACCGCTTCGAGCGTTTGCCCCAGGGCGCCGGCCAGATCCGCCTCGGAAAGTGGTTCGGCCGTCTCGGCGTCGGGACCTATCATCTGGTCTCGGCCTCCAGACGGCTCGCCGCTTCGGCTTCGAGGGCATCGAGGTAGCTCGCCACGCTCCAGGCGACCTTTCGGTCGCCCGCGCGAAGCTCGATCCCGAGGGAAAGCTCCGGATCGTGTTCGAAGCGAAGCTCGAGCGGCTGCCCGATCCATCGTTCGAGGTCAGCTCCCAACGCCTTCCTCAGCTCGGGGGCGAGGGGGAAGGAGGTGCGCACGCGGATCGCACCGCCTTCCGCGGCGGCGGCCTCGACGATCTCCCTTCGCCCGTCATCGCCGAGCTCGCCCAGGCGGCCGAGAAAGACCCGGACCGCACGCGACTCGAGCTCGGCGTCGGCGAGTTCTTCGAGGACGCGCCGGACCGCTCCATACATCTCTTTCGAGATCGCGCGCCGAAGCTCCTCCAGAAACGCGGACCGTTGGCGGCGAAGGGACTCCTGCCATTCCCTCCTCAGCTCACGGACTTCCGCCCGAACCTCCTCCGCGAGCTCCTTCCGGCGGGCCTCGGCCTCGGCTTCGGCCTTCCTCAGATATTCCGCACCGGTTTCCGCCAACTCGTTTCGCTCCCCGCGAAGCTGCTCGCGCTCGGTATCCGCTTCCTCCCGGATCCGGCGCGCCCCTTCGAGTTGTTCCTGGATCCCCTCCTCTCTCCGCGCGATCGCCTCCAGAACCGGCCGATACAGGATGCGTTTCAGGAGCCAGACCAGGAGGGCGAAGTTGAAGAGCTGCGCGACGAAGGTGAACCAGTCGATCCGCACGGGCTCAGCCTCCGGCTTGGATCGCGTAGGACCAGAATGGATTTGCGAAGAGCAGGATGAGAGAGACGACGAGGCAATAGATCGCCGTGGATTCTACCATGGCCATCCCCACGAAAAGCGTGCGGGTCACCGTATTCGCCATGTCCGGCTGTTGGGCGATGGACTGGAGCGCCTGGGCCAGCGCTCGGGCCTCACCGAGCGCCGGAGCGATGCTTCCGATGGCGATGGTCAGGCCGGCGACGGCAATTGAGATCACGGCGATCAGCTCGACCGATTCCATGACTTCTCCTGTTGAAGTGAGCGGGCGCCCGAGGCGACGTAGACCAGGGCGAGCATGGCAAAGACGTACGACTGAATGATTCCGATCAGAAGCCCGAAGGCCTCGAGGAGCGCCGGGAAAATGAACGGAACGACCGAGAGGACGATGGCCACGATCACCCGCCCGCTCATCAGGTTGCCAAAGAGGCGAACCGCCAGGGCAAGGGTGCGTGACAGCTCGCCGATGACGTGGAACGGGAGCATGAAGGCGCTCGGACGCACGTAGTGCCGCAGGTAATTACTCACCCCGGTGCGAGAGATTCCGAAGACCGGCACGGCGGCAAAGACACAGGCCGCGAGCGCGGCGGCCGTCGAGAGAGAGGCCGCAACCACGTGGACCCCCGGAAGGGCGCCGAGGACCGTCGAGACGGAGATGAAGAGAAAGAGCGTGCCGATGAACGGGAGGTAGCGGTCGGGGTCATCAGGAACCACTTCGCCAATCTGCTTCCGCATCTGCATCACGATGATCTCCAGGAGGATCTGCCCACGACCGACCCGAGGTCCGGTCTGGAGGGTACGGGTGACAATCCACGCCGCCGCGACCATTGCGGCCATGCTGAGCCAGGTGAAGACGAGGGTTGCGTTGATCGTGACGAACCCCCACTCCCAATAAACCACCTGGTCCGGGGTCAGTTGCATCGGCCGCGTCTCCTATCCCACCCTGGGGGGTGCCAGCTTCGCGATGAAGATCTGCCGGGTGATCAGAAGTCCGGCGAGCGCGAAGGCGAGCGCGCCGGCGCCGGCCGAGCGCGCGAGGGCATACAGAGCGACGCCCAGGATACCCATGCGGGCGAGGTAGCTTCCCAGGACGAGTGCGGCCGGCCACCTCGCCTGCGGGATGCCGCGAGCGGTGATCCAAAGCGTCCCGAAGAAGAAGGCGCCGAGAAGGCACCCGACGAGAAGGCCAACCAGGAGGTCCGTCAACGTTTCTCCTCCATCTCCCTTGCGATCCAGAACCAGGCGTTCAGGCAACCCGCCCCGACGCCGATCACGAGTCCAGTCAGGGTCCAGGAGATTCCGCCCGGCCCTCCCAGCCTTCTGTCCAACCAGACACCGATCGCGATTCCGGCAATGGTGGGGATTGCGACGGCCCACCCGACGAGCCCCATCATCCCGAGCCCGAACCAGATCCCCCGATCGCCCTCCCGGCGGGCCCGCAGCTTTCGGTCTGCCTTACGTGAAAGTGCCGCCTCGAACCGAGACCGCCGCGCTCGATCCTCCGCCCCATCAGTCCCCGCGTCGGGGTCACTCGGCCGCACGGCCAATCTGCTCCATAAAGTGGCGCATGAATCGGGCCTCGAGCGTCGCCAGCGCGGCGCGGGCTTCTTGCTCCTTCTGATCCAGCGTGCGAAAGCGCTGTTCCACCGTCCCCTCCAGCGTCAGCAGGTCTTCGCCCGGGACCGCATCACGCACGGAAACCAGCACCGCGTCGCCGACTTTGACCAGGGTCCCCTGATCCACCGCCAGAATCCGCTCCGATCCGTCCTCCTTCCGGCGGTAAGTGAGGATTCCGGGGACGAGCGGACTCACGTAGTCCACATGATGGGGGAGGATCCCGAACGCACCCTCCCGACCCTCGGCTACGATCGAAGTGACGGTCTCGCGGACCACGACCCGCGAGGGGATCAGGACCTCGAGCTTCATGCGGAGGCCTCGTCCACCGAGCCGATGAGATAGAGTGCGCGCTCCGGAATGCCGGCAAACTCGTCCTTGAGGATTCGCTCACATCCCGAGAGGGTATCCTCGAGAGGGACGAGGCGCCCCTCCTTCCCTATGAACTGCTGCGTCACGGCGAAGGGCTGCGTGAGGAAGCGCTCCAGGCGGCGGGCGCGGCTCACGATCCTCTGGTCTTCCCGGGAAAGCTCCTCTTGCCCGAGCATCGCGATGATGTCCTTGAGCTCGTCGTAATGGGCGAGCGCCTCCCTCACCTGTCGTGCAACCTGATAGTGCCGCCTCCCGACGACCCGCGGCGAAAGCATCTTGGAGGCCGATTCGAGGGGATCGATGGCCGGGTAGAGGCCCTGTGCCGCGCGGTCCCTCGAGAGGACCACGCTCGCGGAGAGGTGGGTGAAGGTGTGGGTGATGGCCGGATCGGTGAAGTCGTCCGCGGGGACGTATACCGCCTGAACCGACGTGATCGCCGTGGTCTTCGTGCTCGAGATCCTCTCTTCGAGCGCGGAGAGCTCGGAACCGAGCGTGGGCTGGTATCCGAGCCTGGAGGGAAGCTGGCCCATGAGGCCGGATACCTCCTGGCCAGCCTGGACGAAGCGGAAAATGTTGTCGATCAGGAGGAGCACGTCCCGGTGCAAGCTGTCGCGAAAGTATTCGGCCACGGTGAGCCCCGTGTGCCCGACACGGAACCGGGCGCCGGGAGGCTCGTCCATCTGCCCGAAGACGAGGACCGTATCCTTGATGACTCCGGACTCCTGGAGTTCTCGATAGAGCGCCTCGGCCTCCCGGTTTCGCTCCCCGATGCCGCAGAAGAGGCTGATCCCTTCGTGGCGGGCCACGATATTGTGGATCATCTCCATGATGAGGACCGTCTTTCCCACGCCGGCCCCCCCAAAAAGGCCGGCTTTTCCGCCCCGCTCGAGGGGCGCGAGGAGGTCTATGGCCTTGATCCCCGTCTCGAGAATGCCGGCGCTGGAGCCCAGTTCGGCCAGGGGCACGGAGGGCTGATGGATGGAGCGCCGCTCGCTGAGCTCCAGTGCTCCTCCGTCGTCGATCGCTTCGCCGAAGACGTTGAGGACCCGGCCAAGGAGCTCCTTTCCGACCCCGATGCGGAGGGGGCCACCCGTATCCAGGACGGGAGAGCCGCGGCCGAGGCCCCCGACCGGCGTCAGCGCGATCCCGCGCACGACCTCGTCACTCCGCTGGCTCAGGACCTCGATGGCCACCGTCTCGTCCTCTCCGGCGCGGAGGAGGTGATAGAGTTCCGGGAGGCGCTGGGGAAACCGGACGTCCACCACGCTCCCTCGAATCGAGACGACCTCTCCTCGGTTCACGGCGGTCCGACCCGGCGGCGGGAATTGTGACGTGCGGAATTCATGGAGTTCTCTCGGGAAGGAACTCGAACATGGATAAGAGCGGACCGGCGAACTTCGTGCCAGTGGCGTCGTGCCGCGTGGCGGATCAGGGACCCTCGCCGCACGGCCCCTGGCGGGAACGGTTGGCCACCCCGAAGCTGGGTCCCGGATCCTACGCGCACCCCCCCCGAACCGGAGGCCGTAAGTGACGGGAGGCGGGCCTGATCGGACCCACGCGACTGTCGCTCCGAGGGGAGCGGAGACCCGGGAGAGCGGCCCCACTCCGTGGCACCGGCTTGCGGTCGAGGAGGCATTGGCGCGGCTGGAGGCCGGGCCGGAGGGGCTCTCGGAGCGGGAGGCCGCGCAGCGCCTCGAGCGCTACGGGCAAAATGCGCTCTCCATTCATCCTCCGACGTCTCTTGGGAGGATCCTCTACGAACAGGTGAAGAGCCTGGTCGTCCTGCTTCTCTTCGCGGCCTCCGTCGTCGCCCTTCTCGTGGGGGATGTTCTGGAGGCAGTGGCAATCGGGGCAGTGCTCGCGATCAATGTGGTCATCGGGTTCTGGGTCGAGTGGCGCGCCCGCCAGGAGATGCATGCGCTGAGCCGCGTAGTAGTCCAGGAGGCCGTCGTGGTGCGGGACGGGCGGGAGGGCCACGTGGATGCCCGGAACCTGGTGCCTGGCGATCTGATCGTGGTGGAAGCGGGATTCGCGATCCCCGCCGACGCCCGCCTCGTCTCGGCTGCGGAGCTCATGGTGATCGAGGCGCCGCTCACCGGAGAGTCGGTTCCGGCGGAGAAATCGGCGGACCCGATTGCTCCGCCGGAGGGAGAGGAGGTACCGCTCGCGGAGCGCCGCTCGATGGTCTACAAGGGCACCCTGGCGGCGACCGGGGCCGGTAGGGCCATGGTCGTCGCAACGGGCCTCGCCACCGAGATCGGCCGCATCAGCGAGCTCGTTCAGGAGACGGCGAGCGAAGATACCCCGCTCGAGCGGCAGTTGGACTCCCTCGGGAAGCGGCTCATCTGGATCGCCGTCGGGGTCGCGGCGCTCGTCGCCGTCCTCGGGGTCGTTCGCGGACATGATCCCTGGCTGATGGTCGAGACGGCCCTCGCGCTCGCGATCGCGGCGGTGCCGGAAGGGCTCCCTCTCGTGGCGACGATCACGCTGGCGCTCGGCATGCGCCGCATGGCTCGACGCCACGCCCTGATCCGACGGCTCCCCGCGGTCGAGACCCTGGGTTCGGCCACGATCGTCTGCACGGATAAGACCGGGACCCTGACCGCGGCCGAGATGACCGTGACGCGAGTGGAGACGGCGGGCGGATCCGTGGAGGTCACGGGGCGGGGTTTCGCCGCGGAGGGGGAATTTCGGATCGGTGGTCGTCGCGTTCGGCCCCCGGAGGTTCCAGGGCTCGAGTTGGCCATCCGGATCGGCGTGCTCGCGAATCGGGCTCGATGGAGGGGAGGGGCGCGGGCTCCCGAGTTCGGCGGCGATCCGACCGAAGTGGCTCTCCTGGTGCTGGGCCGAAAGGCCGGAGTGTCGCGGGAGGAGCTGCTTGAGGCGCATCCGGAGGTGGGAGAGATCCCGTTCTCGGCCGAGCGCCGGTTCATGGCAACCTTCCATCGCGACTCGGCCGGCCGGGTCACGGCTTACGTGAAGGGGGCGCCGGCGCGACTTCTCGAGGCTTCGGCCGCGCGGATGACGGCGGATGGGCCGGTCCCGCTGGACGAGACCGGACGCCGTGCGCTTCTGGAACGGAACGACGAGCTGGGAAGTCAGGGGCTCCGACTCCTCGGCCTGGCCATAGGCGAACTGACGGAGGACGCGCCACTGGACGAATCCGTTTTGCGCGACCTCACCTTCGTTGGGTATGCTGGAATGATGGACCCGCCGGCACCCGGCGCCCAGGAGACCATCGCGCTTCTCCGGCAGGCCGGTGTGCGCACCGTCATGCTCACCGGGGATCAGGCGGTCACGGCCCACGCGGTGGCGCGCGAGCTCGGGGTGCTGCACCCCGAGGATGAGACGCTCGACGGCCGCGATCTCATGCGCCTCTCCGAGGCGGAATTGACCGACCGGGTGGAGCGCGTGACAGCCTTCAGCCGGGTCTCTCCCGAGGACAAGCTCCGGATCGTGCGGGCCTACCAGACTCGGGGCGAGATCGTCGCGATGCTGGGAGACGGCGTCAACGATGCCCCCGCCCTCAAAAGGGCCGATATCGGGGTCGCGATGGGTGGGCGCGGGACCGACGTGGCCAAGGAGACGGCCGGCCTGGTCCTCCAGGACGACCGGTTCGAGACGATCGGTGCGGCCGTGCAGGAGGGCCGCGTCATCTTCGATAACATCCGGAAGTTCATCTTCTATCTCTTTTCCTGTAACCTCTCGGAAGTGCTCGTCCTCTTCGCGGCTGGGCTGGCAGGCCTACCGCTCCCGCTCCTCCCCCTCCAGATCCTCTGGCTGAACCTGGTCACGGACGTCTTCCCGGCGCTGGCGCTGGCCGTCGAGCCCGCCGAGCCCGACGTCATGCGGCGCCCGCCGCGCGACCCGGCCGGAGCGATCCTTTCCGGCGGCTTTGGAGCGGTCGTGGGCGCCTTCGGACTGATGCTGACCGCGGTGACCCTCGGAGCATTCCTTTGGGCACTGTATGTCTGGGAAGTCGAAGGCGATCACGCGGTGACGATCGCCTTCATGACGATCGCCATGACGCAGCTCCTCCACGTGTTCAACGCGAGGAGCCCCGGCCCCGTCGTGACAAGCCGCCGTTTCTTCGGAAACCCGTGGGTCTGGGGCGCGATCGGGCTGACCGTGGTCCTTCAACTCCTGGCGGTCTATCTTCCGCCGCTCTCTCGGGTCCTTCGGACCCACGCCCTCGGACTCGAAGACTGGGGGCTGGTCCTTCTGGCCTCGTTCGTACCGCTGGTCGTCGGGCAGGCCTGGAAGTGGCTCGCCTACCGGGGGGCCCCCTCAGCCGCGCGCTAGCGCGCTCAGGATGTCGGTCACGGTCACGATTCCGACGAGCTTTCCCGCCTGAAGAACGAGAGCCCGCCGGATGTTCTTCTCCCCGAGAAGCCGCGCCAGTTCGCGGAGGGTCGCATCGGCGTCCACCGTGACCGGATCACGAGTCATGATGTCCTCGTCGGAGTAACCTTCGAAGACGTCGCCGGGGAGTTCGCGAATCCGGTCGCGAAGGTCCACGAATCCGCCCCGCGGGGTCACGTAGTACGCGAAAAACTCTCCCTCGATGGAAGAATCCACGACGGCGCGGTCGCGGAATGGTCCGGCGACCTGGAGTCCCCAGCGCACCGCCTCCGGTACCTGGCCGAGGTCCCCGGCGAGCCGCATGATGTCCTGGGACGAGATGACTCCCACGAGAATTCCCTTAGCATCCACCACGGGAAGCCCCGTGATCTTGGACGTGCCAAGCTTCTGAATCGGCTCCGAGACCGGCGCACCGGGCGAAATCGTGACGACGTCCTTTTGCATGATCTCCTTGACGAGCGTCATTCGGTACTCCGGGTTGGCGGGGGTCTTCGTCTTGGAGGGCACGGCAGTCCCGGTTCGAGCACCAGGGCAGGTGCCGTCGGTTGCAAGCTGCGTGCCTGCCCTATCCTCGTGCCACCGGCCCGCCGATCGTGCTCGGTGCGGGTCGTCGACGAGGAACCGAACGAACCGGCTTGCGCCGTGCGGAACCGTGACCCTTGCGTCCCGCCCCGGGACATTCTGTCCGCTCGGTTCACTCGCCGGAAACCCTGGGGAAGTCACCCGCTCTGCGGGTGCCGGGGGCCCATCCCGAGCCTCGGGGCCAATCGCCGGCGCGTGGCCGCCTCGGGCGGACACTTGGCGATCCGCGGGCGCCGTCCTGGCACGGTCCTTCCACGGTAGGGGGCCATCCAGCGGGCACGATCGCCCTGGAGCGAGCGCACCCTCGGCGATCCGCAGGAACGACCAAGCGGGGCCTCCGGCCCCCTCGGACAAAGGAGATGGATCATGGCACAGGTACCGGCGGTGGGCCGCCGCGCGAGCGGCATCTTCACTCCCTGGCGCGACCTCGGAGCCTTCGAAGACTTATTTGAACGGATGGGCGTGAGCCCCTGGTCCGGCGAAGCCGCCGGCGGGGCCTCGATGTGGGCTCCCCGAGCGGACTTCACGGAAGAGGACGGGAAATACGTCGTCACGGCGGAGCTACCGGGAGTCGAGTCGAAAGACGTGGACATCCAGGCCGATGGGAACACGCTCTGCATCCGGGGCGAGAAGAAGGTCGTGAGGGAGGAGTCGAACGAGCGGGTCAGGATCTCGGAGCGCCAGTATGGCTCGTTCGAGCGCACTTTCGTGCTTCCCGCGACGGCCAACGCCGAAAAGATCAAGGCCAGCTTCGACCAGGGGGTGCTCAAGGTCGAGATCGAAAAACGTCCCGAAGCCCGGGGCCGAAAGATTCAGATCGCATCGAAACCGAAGCCGAAGTAAGCCGGACCGATTCAATGGACCGGGCGCCCGAATCGGCCCGGGGAAAGGAGCGGCAAGATGGGAAGAGTCGCCGGGAAGGTCGCGGTGGTCACCGGCGGCGCCGTCGGCATCGGGGCCGCGTGTTGCCGCATGCTCGCACGGGAGGGGGCAAGCGTGGCAGTGACCGACGTCCAGAACGCAGCGGGAGGGGCGCTCGTCCGGGAGATTCTGGACGCGGGCGGAGTCGCACGCTATTGGCACCTCGACGTCGGCGACGAGGCCGAGTGCGCCCGCGTCCTCGGGGAAGTCGCCAAGAAGCTGGGCGAGATCACGGTTCTTGTGAACAACGCCGGCATCGCGGGCCCGAATAAGCCTACGCACGAGATCGAAGAGGCCGAGTGGGACCGCGTGCAGCGGACGAACGTGAAGGGCGTCTTCTTCTGCACGAAGCACACGATCCCCTCGATGAAGCGCGCGGGCGGCGGAAGCATCGTCAACTTGTCCTCCATCTACGGCCTCGTCGGCGGGCCGGACGTGCCCCCCTATCACGCTTCGAAAGGGGCCGTCCGGCTCATGACGAAAACGGACGCGCTGATCTACGCGCCGGACGGGATTCGCGTGAACTCGGTGCATCCGGGGTATATCTGGACGCCGATGGTCGAGAAGCACCTGAAGGATTCCGGCATCGAGCGGGAACAGGGCCGCAAGGATCTCGCGGCGCTCCACCCGATCGGGCGGGTTGGAGAGCCGGATGAGATCGCCTACGGCGTCCTCTACCTCGCCTCGGACGAGTCGTCCTTCGTCACGGGGGCCGAGCTCGTGATCGACGGAGGGTACACGGCGAAATGACCTTTCGCCTCCGTCGGCTCCCCTTGCATGCGGCGAGCCACCCTATAGTCTATTGCGCTCGCCTCCCCACTGGGCCGCCTGTGAAAACCGACAATTCGCCGATCCACCTCGATTCAGGCCGCGATCTCGCGGAGGGTCCGCCGGACAACAGTTCTGAGCCGATCGTGGTGGCGCTGCGCGGACTCTGCGCAATCGCTTCCGACTCATCGCTGGACCTCCCAGGCCGCACCACGCAGCTCCTCCGGCTGGGGTGCGCTTGTTTTGGAGCGGATGCGGGCTTCCTCGTACGTCACGGGGAGGACGGGGCCGTCGCTGAAGCCTCTCATGGATCGCTCGGGGAAATGGATGCCCGTTTGCCATTCCGGCCGGGTGAGGCCGGTCTCGCCGCAAGACATGAGGCGCCCCTTCTCATCGACGGAGAGATCTATGGAACGATCGTCTTCGGGACGCGGGGAGAAGGGCCGATTCAGCCTTCGGAGGCGGAGCGAGAGCTGGTCGGCTTGATGGCGGTCTGGCTGGCGGCCGAGATCCAACGCTCGCGGGCCGAAAAAGCGCTTCGCGCTTCCGAGGCCCGCTTCGCCGGAATCGTCTCGATCTCGGTGGACGCGGTGATTTCGGTGGATGAGGGTCAGAATATCATCCTCTTCAATGAGGGGGCGGAGGAGATCTTCGGTTACCGTGCGGAGGAAGTCCTGGGCCAGCCGCTGGAACTCCTCATTCCTCCTCGTTTCAGGAGGAAGCATCGGGAGCACCTCGACGCCTTCGGCAGCGGTGAGGAACCGGCACGCCGAATGGGAGAGCGAGGGAAGATCCACGGGCAAAGACAAGACGGAGAGGAGTTCCCCGCCGAAGCCTCGATTTCGAAGCTGGAGGTCAACGGGGAGCGGATCTATTCCGTCGTCCTCCGAGACGTGAGCGCGCAAGCGGACTACGAGGACACACTCGAGCGAGAGGCCCTGGAGCTGGGGCGCTCGAACCGGGAGCTCGAGGCGTTCGCTTCCGTGGCATCCCACGATCTCCAGGAACCGCTTCGAAAGATTCGAGCCTTCGGGGACCGCTTGCGGGTCGAGGCCGGCGACCGACTGGAGGATCAGAACCGGGTCTATCTCGAACGGATGCTCGGTGCCGCCGAGCGGATGTCGGACCTCATCGGCGACTTGCTCGCGTACGCACGCGTTACGAGTCGAGGGAGCCCATTCGAACGGGTGGATCTCACAGCGCTCGTCCGGGAGGTGACGGCCGATCTCGAGATCCCTTTGAACGAAAGCGGTGGCAGGATAGACGTCGCGACGCTTCCGGCGGTCGAGGCGGATCCGCTTCAGATGCGGCTCCTCTTTCAGAATCTCCTCGGGAATGCGCTCAAGTACCGCCGGGAGGGCGTACCGCCCGTCGTGGATGTGAGCGGCACGATCCAGCAGGATCCACGCCCGGGCGTCGAAATCCAGGTTCGCGACAACGGGATCGGATTCGATGAGAAGTATCGGGACCGCATCTTCGAAGTCTTCCAGCGTCTCCACGGGCGCGGGCAATATGACGGGACAGGGATAGGATTGGCCATTTGCCGGAAAATCGTCGAACACCACGGGGGCGTGATTTCGGCCTCGGCTGAGCCGGGGCTCGGCGCCACCTTTCTCGTAACAATACCTATGCCGGCGCAGTCCCGGGCAGAAGGCCGAGGATGATGGCGGGGCATGGGCGAAGGCTGGTCGCGGTGCTAATAGCCGATGACGACGAGGAAGACCGCCTGTTGATGCGGGAGGCCTTCGACGCCTGCGGTCTCGAGAATCCACTCTATTTCGTTTTCGACGGGGAGAATTGCCTCGATTTCCTCGGTCGCAGGGGGTCGTACGCGGAGCCGGGAGCCGCCCCGCGCCCCGGCATCATCTTCCTGGATCTGAAGATGCCCGGAATGACCGGATTCGAGGTCGTGGAGGCCATCAAGCGGGACTCGCAGCTTCGCTCCATCCCGGTCGTGGTGGTGACCACCTCGGACGCGGAAGAGGACGTGGCCCGCAGCTACGAGCTCGGCGTCAGCGGTTATGTGACGAAGCCGGTCACCTTTGACGGACTGGTTCAGGCCGTCGGCGTGCTGAAAGACTACTGGTTCGAGACCGTGGCTCTTCCTCCCCACGGGAGATGAAGCAGACTACCTCTTCGGACGCGTCCGACGCGATTAGAGTCCTCCTCGTCGAGGATGATGAGGAAGACTACCTGTTGACCCGGGACCTCCTCGCGCGGGTCCCGGAAGGGAATTACCGGCTGGAATGGGCCCGGTCCTTCCAGGAGGGGATCGCCCAGCTGGAAGAACGCACGTTCGACGTTTGCCTCCTCGACTTCCGGCTCGGCGCCCGCGACGGTCTCGACTTTCTCGGGGAAGCCACGGCCCGCCACATCCATGTGCCCGTAATGGTCCTCACCGGGAGTCGAGACCCCGAGCTCGACCGCGCCCTCATGAACGCGGGGGCCGCGGAGTTCCTGGAGAAGGGAAGGCTCGATCCCCAGCTCCTCGAGCGAACGATCCGGTACGCGATTCGGCAGTGGCGTGCCGAGAGAGCACAGCGTCTTCTCGCGGACGCGGGCCGCGCCCTGGCCTCGTCCCTCGAACCGGACACCGTCCTCGGGATCGCCGCCCGGGTCGCCGTGCCCGGCTTCGCAGACTGGAGCTGGATCTCCCTCAGCGATCCGGGGCCGGATCGGCGTGCGGCCGACGTCTTTCACCGGGGAAACGGAGAGGAGGCGCGGCTCCGCCTCCTCCTCGACCTTCCTTCGATGCCGGGGGAACCGTCGCTGATCGCCCGGGTCCTCGAAGAAGCCGCGCCCCAGCTCCGCCGAATCGCGACGCCGGCAGCGCTGAGCGAGCTCACCGCCGGCGGGCCGCACCTGGATATCTTGCGCGGCGTGGATACGGGATCGGTGGCGCTCGTCCCTCTGGAGGTCCGCGGGAAGGTTCGCGGCTTCCTCCTTCTCGGCCGCTCGGGACATCGCCGGCCATTCGACGAGCGAGATCTGTCCCTCGCGCGGGATCTCGGCACCGACATCGCGATGGCGCTCGAGAACGCCCGGCTCTACCAGGCCGCTCAGGAAGCGGTTCGCATGCGGAACGAAGTCCTCTCCATGGTCTCGCATGACCTGGGGAATCCGCTGGCGGCCATCGTCATGGTGGTTCAACGCCTTCTGGAGAAGCCGGAGGGCGAGGCATCGCGCACGAGAGCGCACCTCGAGATGATCCGGGGTTCCGCGAGGTCCATGGTGCGGCTGGTCGAAGACCTGCTCGCGGTTGGACGGGCGGAGGCCGGGCACTTCACGATGGATCGCCATCAAGCTCGACTGGGTCCCGTGGTCGCCCGGACGGTGAAACAATTCCGCGGCCCGGCAACGGAGGCCGGGATCAGGCTTGAAGTGGATCTTTCGTCGGTGCCGCCTTCTCTGGAAATTGATGCGGGAAGGATCGGACAGGTCATCTCGAATCTCCTTTCGAACGCGCTGAAGTTCACGCCGCCCGGAGGTAGCGTGTCCATTCGTGTGCGCGACGGCGAGGACGAGGCGGTCGTGTCGGTCGAGGATACCGGCCCTGGAATCGAGGCGGAGGACCTCGCCCACCTCTTCGATCCGTTCTGGCAGGCCGACAAGACGCGGAAGGGCGGGGCTGGGCTCGGGCTCGCCATCGCCCACGAGATCGTCGGAGGGCATGGAGGAAGGATCTGGGTGGATAGCGCGCCCGGCCGCGGAAGCACCTTTCACTTCACGGTGCCCCATTCTCGTCGGGCCTTCCCATGAGAGGAATCATGGTGCCGTTGGACGGCTCGGCGCTCGCCGAGGCGGCCACCGGTCCGGCCGCGAGGTTGGCGGCGCGCCACGGCATCGGACTGCATCTCGCTCGCGTCGTGTCGAACCTCCCGCCCGCCGCTTTGGCCGTGGACGCCATGGACTTGGCGGCTCGCTGGATCGAAGACGAGGAGGCTCGGGCGAGCGCCTACCTCGAAGAAGTGAAGTCCCGCATCTCCGCGGAGCCGGGGGCTCTCGATGTTTCGGCGCACGTGCGGGTTGGACCGACCGCGAAGTCGCTCGTCGGGTTGGCGGGAGAGCTCAAGGTGAGCCTCATCGTCCTTACGACGCACGGCCGGGGGGCATGGGAGCGCGCATGGTTCGGGAGCGTGGCGGACCAACTCCTGAGGACTGCTCCGATCCCCCTTCTGCTCTTGCGGGCCGGCACGGATGCGTCGCGTGTCTTCGCGGACGAGAGCTACCCGCGGCACGTCTTCGTTCCGCTCGATGGTTCCCTCGCGAGTGAGGAGATCCTCGTCGTCCTTCCTCGGATCCTGTCCGAGAATGAGAGAAGAGTCACTCTTGCGACCATTCTCCACCGGCCGGTGAGCGTCCCTCCGCTTCCGGTCCCGAACGCCGACTCCGGACGTGACCCTCTCCGCGACGAAGAGATGCGGGCGCGGCGTTACCTGGAGCGTCTGGGGGAGAGATTGCGGGCGGACCGGATGGGTCGGGTGGAGCTGCTGATCAAGGAGAGCACCGACGTCGCGCGCTCCCTCCTGGAGAGCTGCGCCCACTTGGATGTGGATTTGATCGCCCTCTCGACACGGGGCCGCGGGGCGGTCGGGCGCTTCTTCGTTGGGAGCGTGGCCGACAAGGTGATCCGGGGCTCAGAGACGGCGGTGCTCGCGGTGTGCTCGCCGGACCGGGAGGACGAAGGTTAGACATCGATGACGGTCCGCCCGTTGGAATCGGATGGCGCTTCACCTCTTCGGCCCCGTGTGCTGGTCGTGGAGGACGAAGAGGTCCTGCGCGCATTTCTTTGCGAGACGCTGGACGAGGAGGGCTTCCAGGTCAGCGCCGCTTCTTCCGGAGAAGAGGGCCTGAAGCGTCTGGAATCCAGCCTCTTCGACGTCGTACTACTCGACTTGAACCTTCCCGGAATGCACGGGATGAACGTTCTCGCGGCGGCGCCGGCGACGCAGACCGACGCACAGTTCATCGTGATGACCGCATTCGGGTCGGTGGATACGGCGGTCGAAGCGATGAAGCTCGGAGCCTTCGACTACCTCAGCAAGCCGTTCGGAACCGATGAGCTCCTCCTCACGGTGCGGCGCGCGATCGAGGAGACCGATCTGAGGCGGGAGGTCGCCCAGCTTCGCACGCGCCTCTCGGACGACACCCGGTCGAGGATCATCGGGAATACGGCGGCCATGCAGAGGGTTTTCGATCTCATCGCGCGAGTCGCACCCACTCGGGCGAACGTTCTGATCGTCGGAGAGACCGGGACCGGCAAAGAGCTTGTGGCCCGCGCGATTCATGACGCCTCCGAACGCGCGCGCCGGCCTTTCATTCCCGCCAACTGCTCCGCGCTAACCGAGACACTTCTCGAGTCGGAGCTCTTTGGCCATGTGCGGGGCGCTTTCACCGGGGCGGTGCAGGCCAAGCGAGGGCTCTTCGAATCCGCGAAAGGAGGGACGCTTCTTCTCGACGAGGTGAGTGGGCTTGCCCCTTCGACTCAGGTGAAGCTCCTGCGCGTCCTGCAAGAACGGACGATCACCCCCGTTGGAAGCACCGAGCAGGTTCCCGTGGACTTTCGGCTCGTGGCCGCGACGAACGAAGATCTGGGCGAGCTCGTGCGCAAAGGACACTTTCGGGAAGATCTGTATTACCGGCTCAATGTCTTCCCGATCGTGGTGCCGCCGCTTCGGAGACGTCGCGAAGACATCCCGCTCCTGGCTAACGCGTTCCGCCTTCGATTCGCGGAGGAGCACGGTGTCGAGCCACCGCACATCCTCCCGGAAACACTTTCTCGCATGATGGCCCACGACTGGCCCGGAAACGTTCGCGAGCTCGAGCATTCCATCGAGCGGGCGATGATCTTGCATCGTGGGGCGCGCACCCTGCCGTTCGAGCCGGCGGGGGGACAGGAGCAAGCGTTCGGGGGCCTCTCGGAGCACTTGAGCCAAGCGAGGCTCGGGCGCTGGGATCTGGATCGTCTGGAGCGGGAGCACATCCTCGCGGTCCTCGAAGACGTGGGATGGCATCAGGCGCGCGCCGCCGAGATCCTGGGCGTCAACCGCCGGACTCTCTACCGAAAGCTCAGGAAGTACCGCGACGATGGCTTCCTTCCCGAGTCCGCGCCCCTGGATTGACCGCGTTCGCGGTGCGCTGCAACCCCGAGTGTGATCCGCGTTCTCAGCTCAGTCGGCGGTCCGAACCCCAAAATCGAACTCCGCACTTACGACATGGCCGTCGGCCGCCATGGCTCGCCAGGCCACGGAGTAACGTCCGGGGGCGAGGCCCCGCTCGACCTTGGCGCTGAAGGCCGTCGCATCCTCCGGATCCGCGGTCGCTTCACCCGTGGGAACGAGGGCACCCTCGGAGGTCAGCAAGCGAATCTGGGTCGTCCCGGGCTGTGGCGCCTGGGTGAACCAGAGGGTGATCTCCGTCGGTGAGGCGACCGTGGAGTCGGCGGCCGGCTCGGATCCGAGGAGGGCGAGGTGTCGCTCGGCGCCTCCCGCGGTCGAACCGAGAACGGGGACAAGGGCTGCCACCAGGACCACGGCTAGCGGGCTCCCTTTCAAGCGGGTCATCATCGGCTTCTCCTTATTAAGGTTGGCGGGGATTCATGTCATACGACCGTCCCGCGTCAAGGCAGTGCTGGTCAATGCGGCGCATGGACGATCACGTTGACCGTATAGTCGTGCAGAACCTGATCCTGTCCAAAGTACGGGATCGTCACGGGAATGGTTGCCGCGGTCGTGAAGGTGTGCAGGGCGGTGTACATCCCGGCTTCCGGCTCGAAGGCGGTGTAGCTCCCCGCCGACCCGTTGACGCCGACCAGGATGGTCGGAGCGAGCCCGGTCACCTGTTCGGCGCTCGGCGCGTGTGCCTCCCCCTCCTCCGCGAACCAAAAAGTCAGGCTGGATTCTTCGCCCGCATGGATGTGGCCCGGGAAGGCTTCGAACTCGACTTGGTACCCTCCGGCGCTGGAATGAGCGCGAACGACCGCGAGCGGTTCCTCCACCTCGAGCATGACCTTCACCTGGTCGTCGGAGGGACGGATCCCCGCCACTCACCGTGAACACGCCGGGCGTTTCCCTGATGTGGAAGTGGTGGGGCGAGACTGCGAGCTGCACGATGAGGTCCTCGGTGGCGTACCCATCGGGACCGGTCGGCGAGTCGTCGCATCCGGCAAGGGTGAGGAAGGCGACCACTGTGCTGGCGACTACCTGCTTCTTCATGAGCGATCTCCTGTTGGTGGAAGCGCGTTTCAATTCCCGCTGACGTAATGGACCGTGAGACCGATACTGCGGGGCGCTCCGGGGTTCACGTATCCAGAGGACCGCATCTCCGGGTAAACCTTATCGAGGACGTTTCGCACCTCGAGATCCACCAAGAACCGCCCCCGGATCGGGAAGGCCACACCGAGGTCGAGGAGGGAGAAAGAATTGGTCGTGACGCCGGACTCGCCGACCGGCACGCACGGTCCGGTGACTCTCCACTCGACACGTCCTTCGATGCCTTCGCGGAGCGGGAATGCCGCCGAAAGCTGTGCGAGATACCGCGCGATTCCGGGCACCCGTTGTCCGGAAGCGGGCTCGACTCCTTCAGGCGCAGGCTCTCCCGAGCCATCGTCCCCGTGATCGTGATGGGCGTCCGCGTATTGTCCGGATAGCTGGGCCCTGGTCACCGTTCCACGCCCCGATGGCGGGAGTCCGATCGGAAGCTGGTAGGCGAAGGTCACCTCGATCCCCTGGCGGACGCTCGACCCGGACGAGCCGATCTCCAGCGTAATCGGATCCTGGATTCGTTCGTTGGTCACATCGGTTCGGAAGAGGGCGAGGTGGCTCTCCACCCCCGGCCGCTCGTAGTGGAGGCCGATCTCTTGCGCCCAGGCGAGGACGGGCGGACGGTCCGGGTCGCCCAACACGCCAACCGCGCTCCGGAATCCCCGGCTCGAGGAGGCCATGAGGCTCCACCGGTCGTTCAGGCCGAATCGCGCGCCGAGCTTTGGACTGAGGACGGTCGTGCTGCCGTCCACCCACTCGCCGACGGGTCCCTGTTCCCCGATCACATGGAAGGAGATCGGGTAGGGATCTTCGGGATTCGCGCTCTCGGCGACGATGTTCCCGTCGAATCCCATCCGATTGAAGCTTCGGACTTTGAGGTGATCGAGGCGCGCGCCGAAATCGAGCCCCGCCCGATCCAGGAAGGTGCGACGCCAGCGCACGAAGACGCCGGCCGCCGTGTGCTCCGCATCGAGCGCGAGCTCTTCTTCGACCATCCGACGGCGTAGGGTCCGGTCCCGGTCGTACTCCGACCGGTCCGTCCGAAGGGAGGTTCCGAGGGTAAACTCCCCGAACGGTGGAATCCACGAGACTTCGACCCCGGTCCCGGCACCCCAGCGCCGGTCGGCCTCTCCGGTTTGATAGGGATTCCCGAAGGCGTCCTCGTGCCCCGGGGTGGTGAGGAAGAGCTCCCAGTCCGACCAGACCCCCCCATCACCTGTACGAATTTTCCGTCCCCGACCGGGGCGGCGTAACGGCCGTGCGCGACGACGCGCGCCTGCCTTCCGTCATTCGTCCGGCCCGCGGGCTCCTCGAGGGTCCCACTCTCGAAGTCCGTCGTCGAGACGAAGCCGGGCGACCCCCAGTCGGCCCCGTGGACCGCGAGCCCGCCTTCGATTCGACCATCCCCCAAACGTCGCCATCCGCGTGCGAGGAGGCTTGCAATCCGCCGGTCGCTATTCTGGCGCCACCCTTCGACCCGCCGGAGGTCCAGCCCGACGAGTCCACCGCCCTCGGCCCCGCGCCGACCCGCCGTGATCCAACCGGACGCGTCGCCGAACCCGCTGGCCGAGAGACTCCCCTCGATCCCTTCGGCATCGGATCGGGCGAAGAGCCCCACCGCTCCGGCGATGGAGAAATCCCCGTGAAGGGGGCTCGCCGGACCATGGATGACCCGGAGTGAGCTCATCGCCCCGGGAAGAGGAAGTTCCAGTCCGCATAACCTTCCACATGCCCATGGACGGGGAGGTTCACGGGGACGCCATCCACGACCAAAAGGACGTCGCTCGAGTGATCGGCCGTGAACCCGCGGAGTACGACGTTCGACGCGAAACCCCGACCCTGGCCCTGGTCGTGGACTTCCAGCCCGGCCACGCGCCGCATCAGGTCATATGGATTTTCGCCCGGCGTCCTCTTCGTCAGATCCGGATCCACCGTGATCGTCGCGACCGGGGGTGCGGTGGCCCGCTCCCGGGCGGCGGTCGCCTGGATGGGTGCGAGAAGGTAGAGGACGGTGTCCGATCGCGGCGCCTCCTGCGCGGCGAGGGCCGGTCCGCTCAGAATCGTGCCGAGGCCTCCCGCGAGGGCGAGGCGGCACTTCGTCATGCACTTCATGGTTGAACCTCCTGACGCGATCTCGGACTTCAGGTCGGGGCGAATCCGCGCCTTTGCCAGCGCGTGAGGGAGGCTCCGAGGGTGAAGTCGTCCAGTGGGACGAGATGGACTACCGATGCGTCAGAAGGCGGGAGGGGCGTTCGAAGGGGGGAGGAAGTAGGGGAGAATCGCCGAAGGAACACGCGCCTCCATGTCCGCGGGACCGGGCACGGTGGATGTCGCTTCTGGGGTAGCTGGCAGCGATTCCCTTACGGATTCCGGGGGGTTCGCGCCCGCGATCCCCGTGCAATACAGGGAGCGGCAGTCTCAGTCGTGATCGCCGTCCCCCGCGTGATCCGCGGAGCCGCCGTGAGAGCCCACGGCGTGATGCGCGTGGTCACAGGGAGCTTCGTCGGCGCTCGCGGCCTCGGAGATCGCGTGGCCGGCGCGGGCACCGGACGCGGCATGAGCGGCGTGGTCCGCGTGGTGAGATGCCGGATCCGGAGGAGCCGGCAGCCCTTCCTCTTCAGAGCCGGGCCCGGCCGCGCCGTGGTACGCGCATGCGCCGACCTGCGCGGCATCCGCGACCCCCGAAAGGAGCCAGAACGCCGCCGCGAAGAGGGCGGGCCATCGAAGGACGTGGCGGCGTCGGAGGATCGTGCTCATTACGTAAAAGGTGGCGTGGCGCCGGCATCCCACACAAGGGCGAGGAGCTCGCTCGCCGGCCTGCTCGGCCGCGGTTCCCACCGGTTCGATGCCAGGCGCCGGTCTCTCATCGCTCCGCGCCCTTCCTTTCGAGTACGGCGTCGAACTCCCGGGCGAGCTCGGTGCGCTGGGTGGCGAGACGCTCTCGGAGGCGGGGACGATCGAGGAGTCGGAAGTAAACCGCGGCATCTTCTTTCACCCGACCCCACCGCTCCCTCCATCCCAGCGCGATGAGGCCGATGGCCATGGCCGCGAAGGGAAGTAGCGCCGCGCCCCAACGTCCCCAAACGAGGAATCCGCCGAAGGCGACGGCGAGCAGAGTGGCCGGAACCGTGAAGACACTCGTGGCGAACTTGTAGGTGGCCACCGACTCGTACTCCATCTCGATGCGGGGCACGACCAGACGCGGAAGGATCCAGACCGGATACCAGAGGATCGTGCCGAGGACGGCGAGGGGAAGCCCGAGGATGAGCATGAGTCCTTCGGAGATCGTATAGCGGACGACCGCCCCGCGGGGATAACGTCGTGGAACCGCCCCCTCGCGCGCTCCGAGGGCCCGGCTCGCCGCATCTACCCGCCGGACTTTGCTGGCGAGCGCCGCGTGCGTCGCCGGCTCATGGGTTCGAACCCATTCCAGAGCCTCCGCGAACCTGCGCAGCCGGGGGACGCGGGCGGCCAGCGGATCGCGCTCGCGGTAAGCGTGGATCCGTCTCTCGCGGCTGTAGATCCGGTCCGCGGCCAGGATCAGGTCCAGGTCTGCCTGGGCGCTCAGGTTCAGCGTGACCTTCCGGAGCCGCTCGGCGATCTCGTCGGTGAGCCCCCGCACCGCGTCGGCGTCGTCCGCACCGGCGGGGGTCACCCAGCGCTCGATCGTAAAAGGCTTCCCGATCCAGGCGAGGGCGCGCCCCCGAAAGAGGTGCTTCCCTTCCCAGGTGAGCCCGATCGGCACGACCTGAAGCCCCAACCGTCCATCCCGCTCCGCTTCGGCCGAGAGGGCAATCCGCGCCGCGCCGGTCCGGAGTGGCTCGATCGCCGGCTGCGAATGGCTCTTCCCCTCGGGATAGATCTGGAGGGCATCCCCCGCGAGCAAGGCGTTGATGGCGGCGCGAAAGGTTTCCTCGTTCCGATGCATCTGCTGCGGATCGTCCTGCCTGCGATAGACAGGGAGCCCACCGAGTGCGCGAAGCATCGGGCCGAGAAGGAGCTGGTCGAAGAGGGGCGCCTTGCCGAGGGGACGCGTCGGGCGTCCGGCCGCACGGAATACGACGAGGGGATCGAGCAGGGCGTTCTGATGGTTCGCGACGACCATCACCGGTCCGTCGGGGATGGGATCCCCCCGGACTTCGATCCTGACAAAGACCGACGCGGCCCGGCCGGCGAAGCCGGTGATGGCCCGTGTGACGAGGGACCCGCGCCGCCCGGCCGTCTTCACCTACCGTGCGGCGGGCCGCTGATCCTTTCGGACGACATCAAAAAACGAGAATACCTTGGAAAGGTTGTCCGGATTCTCGCGCATGAAGAGGGAGTGATCCCCTCCGGCGAACTCGATGTAAACGTGCTGCATGCCGAGCTCGCCCATCCGCGCGACCCAGGCGCGGCTCTGCTCGACCGGAACCGTCGCGTCCGCGTCCCCGTGAAGGACGAGCACCGGGAGCTCGCGGAAACGCTCGATTTCCGCGAGGGCGTCGGACCGCGGGGCGGGCGCGGCGACCGCGACTCCCGCCCAGATCTCGGGGAAGCGGGCGGCGAGATGGTAGGCTCCCGCGCCCCCCATGGAGTGGCCCCAGAGGTAGATGCGGTCCGAATCGACCGAGAACTCGTCCCGTGCGATCTCGAGGACGTTCATCACGTCCCGTTCGCTCAGCTCGCCGAGATTCTCCGGGACGGTTCCCTCTTGGCCCGCCGCGACGGCGCCGCCCGGGATCCCGGCTCCCCGGCTTCCGTACCACCCGCGCGGATGGTATCCGAGCGGCGCGACCACGATGAATCCGTGGTGTTCGGCGAAATCGATGAACCCCTCGTAGCCCATCATCCAGTCGTAGGGGCGACCCAGCCCGTGTAGGGCCACGACGAGGGGAGATTCGCGCGAAGCGTCGTATGTCGTGGGGACGAAGAGGGCGTACGGTACTTCGACCCCGGTTTCTTCGAAGAGATAACTCCGCCCCTGCACCCGAGAGTCGGCGGCGACGACGGTGCCCGGTTCCTGGGCCGAAAGTGGCGTCCCCGCGGCTCCGCCGACCAGCGCCAACAGCGCGGCGGCCCAAAGAAGTCCCGAGGTACCGGAGTCTGGTTTCGAATCCATTCGACCCTCCCACGAAAGAGGAGACCGCCCGGGGGAGCCGGCCGCGGGTCAAGTTGATCGCCCGCGAGCCTCCCTGCAAGCGGAAGCAGAGTGCGGCCTCGCATCCCCCCTCCGGCTTGTGCATCTTGAGGGGTAGCGCCGGACGCCCCGTCGAGAGGCACGACAGGTCACCGGCCATTCCCGTCCCGCCAAACTCCCAAGGTGCATGGAGCACGCCGCCCAGATCACCCCTGCCCTGAGCATCGGCATCGCGCTGGCAGTTGGTGTAGTCGCGCAAATCATCGCGCGGCATCTCCTCATGCCGGGGATCGTACTCCTCCTCGCGGCCGGGGTCCTCGTGGGTCCCGACCTCCTGAACGTCGTGCGCCCCGCGGAGCTCGGCCAAACGGTCCAGACCATCGTCGGCTTCGCGATCGCGATCATCCTTTTCGATGGCGGGCTGAATCTGGACATCGGCCGCCTCCGCGCGGACGCGGCGGTCATCCGCCGCCTCGTGACGGTGGGCGCGATCATCACGGGTGCGGGAGGGGCACTCGCGGCGCATTGGATCATGGGGTGGGATTGGACGCAGGCGACCCTATTCGGGACCTTGGTCATCGTGACCGGACCGACGGTGGTGACCCCGCTCCTTCGCCGCATCAAGGTCAAGCCGAATGTGAGCCACATCCTCGAGGCCGAGGGAGTCATCATCGACCCGATCGGCGCCATCATCGCCGTGGTGGCCCTCGAGGTTCTGACGGCGAGCGAAACGAGCTTCTGGGGCGGCCTCGTGGAGACCGGAATCGTTCTCGCGGGCGGTGCGGCGCTCGGGACCATCGGCGGCCTCGTCATCGCCTATCTCCTGAAGCCACGGCGAGTGGTGCCCGAGGGACTCGAGAATATCTTTGTCCTCGCGGTCGTGATCGCGCTCTTCCAGATCGGAGAGTCCGTCCTCGCGGAGAGCGGGCTCGCGGCGGTCGTCGCCGCGGGGATGGTCGTGGGGAACATGGGGACGCGTGCGACTCCCGGCCTTCTGGAATTCAAAGAGCAACTCACCGTCCTCATGATCGGCCTCCTCTTCGTCCTCCTCGCCGCGGACGTCCGCCTTTCCGAGGTTCAGGCGCTCGGAATGCCGGCCCTCCTCACGGTCGGCGCCCTCATGTATATCGTCCGTCCGGTGCAGATCGCCCTATGCACGATCGGCACGAAGCTGGAGTGGCGGGAGCGCGCCTTCCTCGCCTACCTGGCGCCGAGGGGAATCGTGGCCGCCGCGGTCGCGTCCCTCTTCGCGCAGACGATCGCCGATCGCGGCCTCTCCGGGGGGGACGATCTCCGCGCTCTCGTTTTCATGGTCATCGCGGTCACCGTCACGGTGCAGGGGCTCACCGGCGGATGGGTGGCCAAGCTCCTCGGCGTCCGCCGCCCGCCCCCCCAGGGATATTCGATTCTCGGCGCGAACCCGCTCAGCCTCGTCCTGGCGAAGCTCCTCGGCGAGGGCCGGACGGAAGTCGTCCTGGTGGACTCGAACCCCGACTCCGTGCAGAAGGCCGAGCGCGCGGGCTTCCGCGTGCTTTACGGGCAGGGGCTCCAGGCCTCGCTACTCCAGAGGACGGTTCCGGACGGGAAGGTCGGGTGCATCGCCCTCACGACGAATCCGGAGGTCAACCTTCTCTGGGCGAACCGGGTGAGAGCAGAGACGCGCGTCCCTCGGCTCTTCGTGGCGCTCACCCCCGGACCGCAAGCGATTCCGATGGAGGCGGCAGGTCACGCGAACATCCAGGTCCTCTTCGGATGGCCCCTCGACGTGGATGCCTGGTGCGATCGGATCGAGCGGGGCGAGACCGGAGTGAGCCGGTGGCGTTACGTTCGCTCCGCGACCGTTCCGAGCGAGGCGCTGATCGCCGATTCCCCGGGTGACGCCAAGGAGACCTTCCTCATCCTGACGCACCGGAGGGGAGGAAAGATCCAACCTTTCGAGGACGACATTTCCCTGCGGGAAAAGGACGAGGCGGACATCGCGATCGTGGAGGCGCGGCGAAACCAGGCGGAGGCGTGGCTCCTCTCCCGCGGGTGGGCGCCGGTGCAACCCGCCACACCGGTCAAGCAGGGGGAGGTCGCCACGGCCTCCTGAAGTCCTCGTGTTTGCCAGTATGTAAGTACCTATGACAAATAAAGTTGCATCGCATCACTTAATTTGTTAAACGAGGGCGAGCGGCCCGCCGGTATGATCGTGTCAGGCGGTGGTCGCCGAGGGTTGGACGTCGGGCGCCGGCGGGCGCACCTCGATTTCGGTGCCGTTCTTTAGCGTGTGGAAGATCACGCAATAACGCTCGGCCAGCTCGATCAGCTTGTCCCGGGTCTTCGGCTCGGGCTCGGGCTCCAGGCGGAAGGAGAGGGAGATCTCCGTGAGCCCGACGGGGACGTCGCGCGACACGCCGAGTGTGCCGCGGGCGTCCCACTTTCCCTCGGCCTCGATCACGGCATCGTCGAGCCGCACCCCCATGTGGGTCGCCACACTGTTCAGCGTCACCCCCGCGCAGGCCACGAGCGCCTGGAGGAGCATGTCGGCCGAACATGCCCGCGAGCCGTCGCCCCCAGCCGCGGAATGAAGACCCGCGACCGTCTCCCCGTTCCAGCTGGTGACGGTGCAGGTGATTCCCTCGGTTAGCCGTCCCTCTGCTCTCGAAACCACGAGGGCGGAAGACGGATCCGTCCGGTACTTCTCCTTGAGCGGAGTCTGCCTGGCCTTCAAGGTCGCTGCATCCATGGCTCTAAGCTTCCTCCTGATCTCGCGCCGGCCGGATCGTGCGGGGTCCCGAAAGATAATTCTGCGCCTGATTCTCGGCACGGGAGTTGCTTCTGTGTCCTTCGAGGGGTCTGATGCGGAGCACGATTCCGCAGGGGGCGAGGGTCCCATACCCGAACCGGGGTGACATGACCGAAACTTCCAGCCTGGAGGCGGGTGGGGGACGCGCGCACCTGTTGTGGCACGCCTGCGGCGTGGTGCTCGTGGTTCTCGTCCCCACGTTGGCTCGATTGGGGCTCCCTTTTTGGGAGATTCCCCAGAGGCTCCTTCCACAGGTTCCGGCGCTCGCCGTCGGGTATCTCGCGACCGCGCTTGCGCTCGCGGTCCTCCCCGGGACGGGCGCGTGGGCACGGGGCTTCCGGGCGCTCCTTTACGGAGGACTGGCCTTCGGGCTGGCCCTTTTTCTGCTCGTCTATCTTCCAGGCTTCGACTACTCGCGCCTGATCATTCTGACTGGGATCGTCCTGGGCCTCCCGGTTGCGATCCTTCCCTACTTCATTCCGGCAGCGCTCCGAAGGACAGCGCTGGTCTTCCTGGTTCCCGTGACCGCCGTGGTGGCCGGCTGGTCGGCCTGGACCACGAGCCGCCTCCCTCACCTCGCAATCGTCGAGTCGCGCCACCGGACGTCGGAGCTCACGGGGACCGCCCTCCACAATCTGAAAATCGACCGTCACACCGGACTCCTCGACTATTCTCTTCCTTCGGGAGGGGGGATTGTCGCCTACCGCGGCGATTTCATCGCCGCGAACGGGGTGGGTCAGATCCACCGCTTGAGGGCCCAGGGGAACGGCTTCGAGTCGGAGCCGCTCGGAGTCCCGCGGCCCCTCGACTGGGACGCCTTCGTCGCCGACAACGCCGCGGCCATAGAGGGAGGGCACTTCCGGGTCATGGATCTCCTCGTGGACTCCACTTCGGCCCCGCACCGACTTCTCGCCTCCCACTACTTCTGGGACCGAGATGCCCGCTGCGTCGCGATGCGGATTTCCACGATTCCGATTCCGGAAAAAGCGACCGGGGAGGGGGCGCCGACGAACGAGTGGGAGCCTGTCTTCACCACGCGGCCCTGCGTCCCCGTCGCCCAGGCGACGACGACGGAGGGGCTGACGAACCGGTCGGGAGGCCGGATGGCGTGGGCTTCCGACGGCTCGCTCCTCTACTCTGTTGGGGACTTTTTCCACGATGGATTAAACGGGCTCCCCTCCTTCGCGCAGAAGTTGGACAACGACTACGGAAAGGTCCTGCGGATCCATCCGCTGGGGGACGTCGAAACGGTGAGCGTGGGGCACCGGAATCCCGAGGGGCTTCTCGTCACCCGGGACGGCACGATCTGGGAGACCGAGCACGGGCCGGCCGGAGGGGACGAGCTGAACCTCGTGCTTCCGGGTGCGAACTACGGATGGCCCCTCGTCACGTACGGAACGGAGCCCGGGGTCCTGAGCTGGGGCCTCTCCGACCTGAGCCGGAATCACGGGCCGTACGAGGAGCCCCGGTACAGCTGGGTACCGGCCGTCGGAATCTCGAACCTCATCGAGCTGGGAGGTGAGCAGTTCCCGGGCTGGGAAGGGGACCTCCTCGCGGCTTCCCTGAATGGCCAGTCGCTATTTCGGATTCGCATCCGCGAAGGGCGGGTGATCTACATGGAACGAATTGTGATCGGGGGCCGGCTGCGGGACCTCCTGGAGGACCCTGAAGGGCGCATCCTCGTATGGACCGACGAGTCCGTCCTCGTCACGATCGCGAACGGCGGAAACGATCGCACCGGAGAGATCCTTTTTGCGCAGTGCGCCTCATGCCACGCATCGGCATGGCGCGCCGAGGCGATCGGTCCCGAGCTTCGAGGGGTCTTTGGAAGATGGGCCGGCACGGTCCCGGGATACGACTACTCGCGCGCCTTCGAGGGGATCGAGCTGCGTTGGTCTCCCGAGACGCTCGATCGTTTCCTGGAAAACCCGTCGGCGATGGTTCCCGGGACGCGTATGCAGGTACCGGGCCTTCCGCCGAGCGACCGCGAGGCCGTCATCGAGTTTCTGCGCCGGTACGAGTGACCGCGCGCGGCGTGGCGTCCCGCCGTCTCCCTTCCACGGTCAGGTCACGCCTCCCATCCGCGCCTCTTTTTCGATCAAGCGTGCGAGGGAAAAGAGCATCGAGATAAAAACGAAGGCGGCCCCGGCCATCGTGGGAATCGAGACGAATCCGAAGACCGCGACGTAACGTGCGGTACAAGGGGCGCCCACCCCGCACCGCACCACGTCGAGGGCGGGCATCCACTGGATGGTCACGTGATAGGCGGAAATGGCCAGTCCGGCGAGCGAGAGCGGGAGGCCGTACCGCCACGCGCCGAAGTCGCGCCGCGCGAGCGCGATTCCCCAGAGAGGAACGAGCGGGTACATGGCTATCCTCTGGTACCAGCAGAGCTCGCACGGCGTAAGATTGGCGATCTCGGAGAGATAGAGGCTTCCCCCCGTGGCGACGAGCGCAACGAAGAGCCCGAGAGCGAGCGGTGTCCCTTCGCGGCCGGCCAACGCGTGCCGAAGCCACCCGCGGCCGTCGGAGGCCGACAAAGCGAAGGCGAGCCCGAGGGCGAGGAGAAAGGCAACGACCGCGAGCCCGCCCAGCGCCGACACGATGCCAGGGTAGAGGCTCAAAGCGTCCGCTCCATCATTTTCCAGGAGTCGCGATCGTGTAGCGGAGGAGCATGATCCCCGACTTTTCGTAGAGGCGGGATCCGGTGAAGGTCAGGTTCCGGCGAACGGCGGGGGAGGGGAGGAGTGGGCGTCCACCCCCGAGAAGAATGGGCACCACCGCAAGTTCGACTGTATCTACGCAACCGAGTTCGAGGAGGCTCCGAAAGAGTTCCCCCCCTCCGAAGAGCCAGATGTCCTTTCCCGACTCTGCGCGGATTTCCGCGATCCTTTCCGCGACGCGATCCGAGACGATCGTGACCTCCGGATGGTCCTTCTGGCGAAGCGTCCGGGAAAAAACGACCGTCTTCATTCCGGGAAATCCCCCCTCGAGTCCCTCGAAGGTCAGGCGTCCCATGAAGAGAGTATCGAACTCCGCGAAGAGGGTGCTGAAGTCAATGTCGGGGTCCATCACGATCCAATCGCATTCACCCTTCGGCCCTGCGATGTACCCGTCGAGGCTACACGCTACCTGATATCGAATCTTGCGCATCCGACGTCCGTGAAAGGGATGTAACCGGCGCGACCAACTTCGAGGAGCGGGAGCGCGGAAGCCAGTGCGCGTCCCCCCCCTCGTTGACGGTGGCCCCTCGGGGCTCCTACCCTCCGCATCCGGTCGGCCGTCCGAGGGTGAGACTCCCGTCCCCCTCGCCAACCGAGCCGGGCCCTGAAATTCGAACAGCGGAGCCGCATGAAAGCGCTCGTCGCTTATGCCTTGAATCAGATGGGAGTCGAGGAAGTCGAGCTCGATCCGCCCAAGGCTTCCGAAATCCAGATCCGCATGGCCGCGGCCGGGGTCTGCCACTCGGACCTCTCGGCCCTGAACGGGACGATTCCGGTCGAGTTCCCGCTCGTTCTCGGCCACGAAGGGGCTGGAGTCGTCGAGGCCGTGGGCGAAGGGGTGACCCATGTGAAGCCCGGCGATCACGTGGTGATGTCCTTCGTTCCGAACTGTGGCACCTGCTTCCACTGCCTGCGGAACGAAGCCTACCTTTGCCGGAGCACCCCCCGGGGGGGGACGATGGTGGACGGCACCAGGAGACTCCATTGGAAGGGAGAGCCCCTCGGCGCGTTCATCTCGCTCGGAAACATGGCCGAACGGGTGGTCTGCCCGGCGATGAACGTCGTTTCGGTTCCGAAGGAGATCCCCCTCCGCGTCGCGGCCCTCATCGGATGCGGCGTTACGACGGGGGTCGGCGCCGCGATCCACACCGCCCGGGTGACGCCCGGCTCGACGGTAGCGGTCTTCGGATGTGGGGGAGTCGGGATCGCGGTGATCCAGGGGGCACGGATCGCCGGCGCCGCGCGCATCATCGCGGTGGACGTCTCCGAGCCAAAGCTCGAGATGGCGATGCGCTTTGGGGCCACGGAAGCGTTTTCCGCCGAAGGCGCTCAGGAGCAGATCCTCAAGGCCACCGGAAAAATCGGCGTGGACTTCGCGTTTGAGGCGATCGGAAAACCCGAGGTCGTCGAGGCCGCGATTAAGGTGACCCGGCGAGGAGGGACGACCGTCGTCGTCGGGGTGGGGAAACTCGGCGACCAGATCCGCGTGGATGCCTTCACCTTTCCCCTCTCCGGGAAGACTCTCCGCGGCTGCATCTTCGGAAGCGCAAATCCCCGGGAAGATTTTCCGCGCCTTCTCGACCTCTATCGTGCCGGGAGACTCGACCTGGAGGGAATGGTCACCCGGACATACACGATCGACGAGGGGCCGGAGGCGTTCGCGGATCTGGAAAAGGGCGTGAACGCGCGGGGGGTGATCGTCTTCGACTGACGTGGGATCCGGGGAGGGGCGTCCGGCCCGGAGGTGACGCTTCCACCGTTCCGCGTGGAGCGGTCAGGGACCTCGGCGCGTCCAGATGGCGATCACGCCGCACTGCGCTTCGGGCCCCCCGAACTCTCCAGGGATCTCCGAGACCCGCCGGTAAACTTCGACGATCTCCACGTTGTAGGCCTGGACCCAATCATCGATCGTCTCGTTTCCGAGCCGGAGAGGCGCTCCATCGAGAAAATATCGTGGAGCCCCGCGGCAGGTCGGGTCGAGAGAGATTTGACCGCGATTGACGCGGACCCCGGGGAGCGTCCGAATGACCTCCGAGAGCCGGCTGATGTTCCACTCCTCGAGTCGATCGCGCTCGAAGAACCTTCCTTGGCCGAGCAAGCGCATGTGGTCCACGCGGTCGTACACGCTCGCCAGGGGACCCATCGTGGGGCGTGCGTCCACCTCGACCACGATGGGCTCGAGGGCCAGGGCCCGAGGGAGGAGTTCGACCCGGACACGTGTTACCCTTCCGGCCCCGGCGACCTCGATGTCCTGCTGCACCTCGCGGTAGGCGAGGTGGCGCACTCGCAGAGTGTGGATGCCGGGTCCCATTCCCGTCAGCGTGAAGCCGCCGTCGGAACTGGATGCCGCGGAAGTCATACGGGCGCCCTGGAGGACGACGTACGCCTCCCCGATCGGCAGACCGGTCTCCCCGTCCACGACGTCTCCGGTGACGCGCGACTGGGCGTGCGCCGTGATCGGCAAGCCACAGGCCAGAAGGGCGATGCCCGTCGCGAGAAGCAGGGATGGGTTGCGCCGTTGCCGGGCTTCTGGGGGAGTTCTGCACATGTATCTTAGCATGCTCGGATGTTCCCCTCCGCACATCCATTCAACTCGGGATCCGCCGCTCAGATGCGCCGAAGCGCCTTCTTTTTCCTTCTTTTCTCATTGACGGCTCCGCTTCCGGTCGTGGGCCAGCAGCCTGACACCCCGCGTGGATATGCCGGCGCCAATCTCCTCTTCGCCTTTCCCGTCGGCGAATTCGAAGAAAATGTGGATTTCGGCTTTGGAATCGGGATGCACGGCAGGCTCGCGCTGGATGAAGGGGGAATCTTGAGCCTTCGGGCCGACCTCGGTTTCCTGAACTATGGGAGCGAGACGATCCGGATCTGTGTCACACAGCCCTGCCGCATCACCGGCGATCTTACGACGTCGAACAACATTTTCCTCTTCGGCGTGGGACCCGAGATCGGCGTCGGTTCCGGAGAGGTGAGGCTCTATGCGAACGCCTCGATCGGGCTCGCCTATTTCAACACGACCTCCTCGGTCGAAGGATCGGACAACAACAACGACCCCTTTGCGTCGTCCACCAATTTCGACGACCTGACGTTCGCCTGGACGGCCGGACCCGGGGCTCAGCTCCGTGTCTGGACGGGGGAATCCGCTTCGGTCCTGATCGACGCGGGCGCGCGGTACCACGGAAATGGCGAAGCTCGGTACCTGAGGAAGGGAGACATCCACGACCTGCCGGACGGATCGGTCGAGCTCGACCCCCAGCAGAGCGAAACCAACCTGTGGACCTTCCTACTCGGCGTCTCGGTGGAGATTGGCCCGCGAGCTCAAGGGAACTTCTGATCCGCCGTGGCCGACCGAGGAGGTCGCCCGCGGGAGGGGGCGGAGGCCGAGGCTCAGCCCTGACGGCTCGTCCAGAAGGCGACGACGCCGCAGTTCGCCCTCGTTCCGCCGAAGACTCCGGGGACCTGGGCCGCGCCCGCGTAGACCTCCATTCCGACGATCTGGGACACGGTCAGAAACGCATCGATCGTGTCCGGCGGTCCGAAGTCCGGATCGTCCGGAGACCGCAGCGAGATGTGCATCCCATCCAAGTAGTAGTCGGGCTGGCAGGGGCGAAGGAGGCCGCGCTGGGCGCGCAGCGAGGGGTAGTTGACGAGTCCGTCCTCGCTTTGGTGGAGCTGGACACCGGGCAGCGTCCCGAGCATCTGCCAGAGGGGCATCCCGTCGTACCTTTGGAGGTCCTGGCGGTCGAGGAAGCGTCCCATCCCCATGCGTTCGTAAAGGTCCCGTCTCTCGTAGTAGGACCAAAGAACCGCTGGTTCACTCGTCTCCCACCAGGGGCGCGCCTTCGCACGAATCGTGATCGGGGCCAGGTAAACCGCGTTGGGGGAGATCCTGAATTCTAAGTGCAGGGTGTCGCCTGGGACGAGCTCCAACTCCGGGGTCGAAGTGTTGAGGTACCCCAGTCGCTGGGAGCGCATGATGTAACGGCCCGAAGTTCCCGCCCAAAGCTCGAAGGATCCAGACACGTCCGTCTCCGAGGACATGACGATTCGACGCTGGTCATTCAGAAGAAAGATGACGCCGGCCGATATTGGCTCGTCCGTGCGCTCGTCGAGGAGGGTGCCGTTGATGAGCGTCTGGGCGCTCGTCTCATGAAGGGGAACGAGCGACAGGACGAGCGCGGCGGCGCCGAAGAAAATGGGGCGCTTCGTACGCATGCATGAATAATTCATCCGCGCAGGGCGTCACGCAAGCATGATTTGACGCGGAAAGGGACCGGCGTTTGATCGGTCCGCTTCTGGGGTCCGCCCGCGCCGGGCAGACCTGAGTGGAATAAACCGCATCCTCAGGGGAAGATCCCCCGCTCTTCGTAGCTCGTGGCGATCTTGCGGATTGCGATGGCGAAGGCCGCGGTGCGGTAATCCGTCGCGCGCTCCTGGGCCAACGAGCAGAGGTCGTGGAACCCCGCGATCATCGTCTCTTCCAGCCCGGAATTGACCAGGTCCTCCTCCGACGCCCCGACGGCGATCTCCGCGAAGGCGTCCGTCCCGAAGGTCCGGCCGGTGAGCCCTTCCACGGCCGTCAAGATCCGCGCGTTCGAGGCGGCCTCGAATCGCCTCTGCATCCGACCGAAGCGGATGTGGGAGAGGTTCTTCACCCATTCGAAATAGGAGACGGTGACTCCGCCTGCGTTGAGATAGAGATCGGGAATCTGGAGGACGCCCATCCGGGAGAGGATGTCGCTCGCTTCCGCCGTCGTGGGTCCGTTCGCCGCCTCCGCGAGGATCTTCGCCTTGATGCGTGGAGCGTTCTCGGCGTGGATCATGTTCTCGAGGGCGGCCGGGAGGAGAACGTCGCACTCCCACTCCAGCCCGAGGGAGGAATCTTCGGGCCCGAGCTTCACGGGCGCGTCCAGATCGAGAAGCGATCCGTGCCCAGCGCGATGGGCCGCCACGGCGACGACGTCGAACCCCTTCGGGTCGTAAATCGCCCCCTCTCGTTCCAGGATGCCCACGACTCGAACCCCGTCTTCCGCCAGAAACTTCGCGGCGTGAGCTCCGACGTTCCCGAGCCCCTGGACCACGAGCGTCTTTCCGTCGAGCCCCGGCGAGAGCCCGCAGCGCCCCACCACTTCCCGTTCCCGAAAGGCCTCCCGGATGCCGAAGTAGACCCCCCGTCCAGTCGCCTCCACCCGGCCGCGAACCCCTCCCTGGCTGAGCGGCTTTCCCGTGAGGGCCGCGGAGCTGGATTCCTCACCTCGCGAGAGGGCGAGGTAGGTGTCGGCCATCCACGCGATCTCGCGGGCTCCGATCCCCAGGTCCGGTCCCGGAACGTCCACTCCGGGCCCGATGTAGTTCCTCTGCACCAGCTCGAAGGTGTAGCGACGGATGATCCGCTCCTGCTCCGCGGCGGAGTAAGCGTCTTTTTCCACCCGGATCGCCCCCTTCGCGCCACCGAAGGGAATGTCCAACAGAGCGCACTTGTACGTCATGAGCGCGGCGAGCGCGGTGACCTCGTCTTCGGAGGCGTGACTGGTGAGGCGCACCCCGCCTTTCACGGGGAGCCGGTGCTGGGAGTGGTGCGCCCGCCACCCGTGGATCACCTCGATCGTTCCGTCGTCCCGGCGGAGGGGAAAACTCACGTGATAGACGGTGTTGCATGCCTTGATCTGGTCGAGGAGACCCTTGGGGTAGTCCAGGAGCGCCGCCCCCCGGTCGAAATAACGATTCACCTGCTCGAAAAAAGGAGGGATTTCTTTCATCGCCACGGCCTGGTGAGACGGGAGGGAGTCAGGGGAAGGGACGGGTAGAGCGGTGAGGCGGGAGATCCCCGCAGGAGAGGGGGACGTCCCCCGCCCCGCTGACCTGGATGAAGAGGGGGCCCTCGAGGACGACGTTTTCGGATCCGAGGGTCGTCGTGCTCTCTCCCGTTCGATCTGCGAGTCCAATGACGGGGTCGAGCGTCGCCAGAGGCTCGCCCCCCGCCGCGCAATTTCCCTGGTGGAGAGCCGCCGGGTATTCTCCGGGGAGGGGAAGTCCAGCCGCTTCGATGACGATCACCACGATGTCGTCGGAGTGGACCGCCATTGCCGTGCCGGACACACCAGAGTCGTTCAACGGGTGGAGGATGGCCGAGAGCTCCACCGGTTCCGAGGCCACCTCGGGGTCCACCACCGCGGCGATGGCGAGAGAGTCGGGGACGCCGGCCCCGGGGGGTGAATCGGCGCTCGGATCCGGGCCGGAACACCCGGCCGTGACGAAGGCCAACACCACGAGAACGACGGGAATCCCGTCCCCGGGAGTTCTTCCCCCGTGCCGCGCCCGGGCGCGCGTGCCTTCCCTGTTGTTCGATGCCATCGCGCCGCCTCCCGAGGCCGAAAGGACACAGAGGGAAAGATGTCCGGGGAGAGCGGGCGAGGCAAAGCCGGGTTCCTGGAGCCGCCGTGCGCCGGCTCCCGGGACCGGACGCGTACCGCACCGCGGGCCGATTCTCACTGGAGAACGTCCCTCCTCCGCTTGGAGCCCCCTCCCCACCGTCGTAGATTTTTCGAGTACTCTCATGCCGCAAAGTCACCGGGAGCCAACCCTTGAGCATCTGGACGCGCCGCAGGACCCTCGAAGTGGATGTTGGCGGGGTCCGGGTCGGCGGCAACAATCCCGTGGTCGTGCAGTCCATGACGAACACGGATACGGCCGATGTCGGCGCGACCGTGGCGCAGGCCGCGGAACTCGCCGCGGCCGGGAGCGAGATCGTCCGCGTCACGGTGAACCACGAGGCCGCGGCCGACGCCGTCCCCGAGATCGTGGCGCGCCTCCGAGACGCGGGGGTGACCGTCCCGATCGTGGGCGACTTTCACTACAATGGGCACCTTCTCCTACGGAAGTTCCCCACCTGTGCGAGCGCCCTCGCCAAATTCCGCATCAACCCGGGGAACGTTGGCGCGAAGCGAAGGGATGAGAATTTCCAGGAGATCGTACGGGTCGCGGTGGACAACGGGAAGCCGGTCCGGATCGGAGTGAACTGGGGCTCCCTCGACCAGGCGCTCTTGACCGAGCTCATGGATCGGAACGCCGCGCTCGCGGAACCCGCGGACGCCCAGGTCGTCCTGCGCGAGGCGATCGTGGAGAGCGCCCTTCGCTCCGCCGCTCTCGCCGAGGCGACCGGTCTCCCCGCGAATCACATCATCCTCTCGGCGAAAGTCTCCGAGGTGCCGGAGCTGATCGCGGTTTATCGTCGTCTCGCCCCGCTCTCCGAATATCCGCTCCACCTCGGGCTGACGGAGGCCGGAATGGGCGCAAAGGGAATCGTGGCGACCGCGACCGCGCTCGCCGTCCTCCTCATCGAAGGGATCGGCGACACGATCCGAGTCTCGTTGACCCCCCGGCCCGGCGGGGACCGGACGGAGGAAGTGCGGGTCGCCCAGCAGATCCTCCAGTCGCTCCACATCCGGTCCTTCGAACCACAGGTCACTTCCTGCCCCGGATGCGGGCGCACGACTTCGACCTATTTCCAGGAGATGGCGGAGAGCATCCAGGGATTCATCCGCACCGAAATGCCGCGGTGGCGGGAAAAGTACCCGGGAGTCGAGGAGCTGCAGGTTGCCGTGATGGGGTGCGTGGTGAATGGTCCCGGGGAGTCGCGCCACGCGAACATCGGGATCTCCCTCCCGGGCACTTTCGAGGAGCCCAAGGCACCCGTCTATGTAGACGGCGATCACTTCACCACGCTGAAGGGCGATGCACTGGTCGAGGAGTTCAAGGAAATCCTCCTCGAATACATTCGGCGACGATACGGGAAGGAGGAGGTCGTGGTGTCGAAGGCCGAGGCGCCGGCGTGACCCTTCGCCTCCGCTTCGCTCCGTCGCCCACCGGATTTCTCCACGTCGGGGGGGCCCGCACCGCCCTCTTCAACTGGCTCCTCGCGCGCAAGGAAGGCGGCGTCTTCGCCCTTCGGATCGAAGACACGGACCAGGAACGTTCGTCGGAAGAGATGGTCGAGGCGATCCTGGCCGGACTCAGCTGGCTCGGCCTCGACTGGGACGAGGGACCCTTCTTCCAGAGCCTGGGGATAGATCGCCACCGGGCCGACGTGGCCGCCCTCCTGGAACGGGGTGCGGCATACCGAGACTTCACGACGCCCGACGAGTTGGTCCGACTTCGGGTGGACCACCCGACCCGGGGGCTCCGCTTCCCTCGGGAGGCGGCGGAAGCGCTGCGCCCCGGCGAAGCGGAGGAAAAAGCCGCGGCGGGAGAGCCGCATGCGGTTCGTTTTCGGATCCCCGATGGGGAGACGGTCTGGGAGGACCGGGTCCATGGGAAAACCCGGTTCCGAAACGCGGATATCGAAGACCTCGTTCTCCTTCGAACCGACGGCACTCCGACCTACAATCTCGCCGTCGCCTCGGACGACGCGGAGATGCGGATCAACCTCGTGATCCGGGGGGACGACCACATCTCGAACACTCCGAAGCAGATCCTCATTTACGAGGCGTTGGGGCACCCGGTCCCCGGATTCGCGCACGTGCCGATGATCCTGGGAACCGACGGAAAACGTCTCTCCAAGCGGCATGGGGCGACCGCGATCGGGGAATATGCGGGGCAGGGGATTCTCCCCGAGGCGATGGTGAATTTCCTTGCCCTGCTTGGATGGTCTCCCGGAACGGACGAAGAAGTGCTCACCCGGGACGAACTCGTGGCACGATTCTCGCTGGACAGAATCCTCAAGAAGAGCTCCGTCTTCGACACGAAGAAGCTCGAATGGTTGAATGGACAGCATCTGGCGCGGAAATCTCCGGCCGAACTGGCGCCTCTCCTGGTCGAGAGCCTCCCGCCGGGGGAACGCGAGCGAACCGAGGCCTGGATCGAGTCGGAGCCGGAGCGGTTCGCACGCCTCGTGCGCCTTCTCCAGCCCAGGTCGCGGAGTCTGACCGAGCTGGCCGAACAGTCGCGCGCCTATGTTCTGGATCCGCCCCAATACGACCCGGAGGCGGAGGCGGACTTCTGGTTGCCCGACCTCGAGGGCGCGACGGCGCGGCTATTCGCGTTGCAGGAGAAACTCGGCGAAATCGAGACCTGGGAAGGCGCGGCGCTGGAGCGCGCACTGAGAACACTGGCGGAGGAACGGGGGGAGGGTGCGGCGAAGCTCATCCACCCGCTGCGGGTAGCGGTCACGGGGCGAGCGGTGAGCCCGGGGATCTTCGAGGTGTTGATGGTTCTCGGCAGGGACCGGGCGATGGCTCGCATCGGCACGGCGCTAGACCGGCTCGAAAGCCTACGAAATCGCCGTTCTTGACACCGTTTCGAGCCCCCAGTTAAGCTGTGGGTCCCCGGCGACGGAAGCCGGCTTCCGGAGAGCGTGCATGCCCGCGATTTTGACCGATCTCGAGCGAAAGATTTTGGACTACATGGTCCGGTATCTGCGCACGCATACGTACCAGCCCTCGATCCGGGAGATCGGCGAGGAGTTCGACATCAAAAGTACGAAGACGGTGTCGGAATACCTCGGCGCGCTCGCGGAGAAGGGTTACGTCGAGCGGGACCCGTCCCGTTCGCGCGGCGTGAAGATCCTCGGGATCGATCTTGCACCCCAGACGATCTCGGTGCCCTGCTTCGTCGCGTTCCCGGACGACCGCACCGGATTCTCCTCGGATGGCGTCGAGGCGTATTATTCGGTGGACCGCCGACTTGCCGGCGCGAAGGGAAGTTATTTCTTCCGGTCGCGCAGCGGCGAATACGAAGGGCTCGGGGTTCAGAAAGGGGATTTTCTCCTCGTCGAGCCGGCCGGCTTCTCCGCGGTCCGGGAAGGGGACCTTGTCGTGGCACGCCGACCGGAGGGGCCCCAGCTCTTCCGCTACAGCCGGAACGGGCAGCACCATTTCCTCCAGCCCGCCCGGGCGGAGTCGCAGGCCTTCTCCGTCGAGGATCCCGCGGACATCGGGGTTTCGGCGCGCGTGGCCGGTCTCTATCGCCGCTTCGAGGACGCCGCCGTCCCGGTCAGTGCCACGACCCACTGACGGTCCAGACTCACCCCACATCGAGTCTTCAGAACCAGGGGACCGTCGCTGGATGGGACGGGCCCTGGAACGCGCGCGCCAGGCTCGAGCCCGGGGAGAGGTGCCTGTGGGCGCCGTACTGGTCCGGGGAAACCGGATCCTCGCCGAAGGATTTAATCGGACGGTCGAGTGTTCCGATCCAACTGCGCACGCGGAAGTCGTCGCGCTGCGGGAGGGGGCCCGGCGACTCGGAGATTGGCGCCTCACGGGGACCACCCTCTACGTGACCCTCGAGCCGTGCGCGCAATGCGCTGGCGCCGCCGTGCTCGGGAGGGTGGCGCGGGTCGTGTACGGAGCGACCGACCCCAAAGCCGGGATGGCGGGAACGCTCGGGAATCTCCTCCAGGATCCGCGCCTCAATCACCGCACCCGCCTGACTGCGGGGGTCCTGGCGGAAGCCTCGGCTGCGCTCCTCCGGGAGTTCTTCCGCGAGCGCCGCGGCGAATGAGGGCCCATGGGGCCCACCTCCTCGCGATCGCGTTCGTGGTGACCGGCTGCACCCGGGTGGGGCTTCCGACGCCTCCACCGCCCCCCGATCTGCCCCCGCCTTCGGCCTCACGCGGGGCACCGGCAGCGCGTCCCAACAGCTCGGGCGGCGTTCCCGCGCCGGACGTCGGGGGGGGACTCTCGGGGGCCCTACCTCCCGTCCTCCTTCCGACCGAGACGGGAGACGTGCGGGCGCTCTGGATCGTCCGGACCGCCCTTTCCCACCCGGATTCGGCGCGCGCGGCCGTCCGGAGGGCCGCGGAGTCGGGGTTCAACACCCTCCTCGTACAGGTCCGCGGGCGCGGGGATGCTTTCTACGAATCCCGCTGGGAACCGAGGCCGGAGTCCATGCCCGGCTCCGTGGCGCCCTTCGACCCCCTCGGCACGGTCCTCGACGAAGCGCACCGGAGGGGGCTTCGCGTCCATGCCTGGGTGAATGTCCATCTCGTCGCCAGCGCCGTTTTCCCCCCCCGGGATCCGCGTCACCTGGTCAATGCCGACCCGGGGAGACTCGCGGTGCCGCGTGCGCTGGCATCCGAGCTCTTCGAGCGCGACCCGCGGGAGCCCGCTTACCTGGGCGCCCTCATCCGCTACGCGATCGAGAATGCGGGGCGTGTGGAGGGGCTCTTCACAAACCCCGCCCACCCTGAGGTTCAGGATCATCTGGATCGGGTGATCGCCGATCTCGTGAGCCGCTACCCGTTGGACGGCGTGCATCTCGACTATCTCCGCTATCCTTCTCCCGAATTCGACTATTCGAGGGTGTCCCTGGAGAAATTTCGGGCGTGGGCGCGCCCTCGGATCGGCGTCGGTGCCGACGGAGCGGAATCTCGCTGGCCCCGGGATCCGCTCGCATACGTGACCGCCTTTCCCTCCCTCTGGGATTGGTACCGTACCGAGCAGGTGACCACGACGATGGAGCGACTTTTTCGCATCGTCCGGAGCGTGCGCCCGGGGACGATCGTGAGCGCCTCTGTCCACCCCGACGGCGCCGTGGCCCGCCGGGAGCGCTTCCAGGACTGGGAGGCGTGGCTTCCGGCCGGGATCGTGGACCTCGTCATTCCCATGGCCTACGGGCGCGACGGGGCGCTCTTCGAGGCGCAGATTCGAAACGCCGCGCGCGCCGATCCCCGGCGGATCTGGGCGGGGCTCGGGATCTATCAGGATTCCTTCGAGGGGGCCGTGGCGAAGGGACGTGCGGCGCGCGGCCTTGGCGTGGGAGGGATCGCGCTCTTTTCGTACGACTGGTCGGTGGGCGCGGAGGGGATCGCGGTCGCGGAGGGCGCGTACCTCGCTCGATTTGCGCGGGAGGTGTGGGGCTCGGGCTACTGAGCGCGCCTCCGTTGGACCGGCGCGGCCTCAGCCCGCGGGGGCGGGTCGATCAATCTCGGTGGGGGCGGGCAACGCATCTTCCGGAACGGGAGTCCCGAGCCACCGGACCAGGGCGTAAAGGAGGAAGGCCCCCGCTGCCAGCGCTACCCAATTGGGAAGCCCGTATCCCGTCGCCACGTCCCCGAGGGGAACCGTGATGGCGGCCACGGTCACGGCGTACGGCAACTGCGTTCGCACGTGGTCCACGTGGTCGCAGCCGGCGGCCATCGAAGAGAGCACCGTCGTGTCCGAGATGGGCGAGCAATGGTCCCCGAAAATCGCGCCCGCCAGGACCGATGAGATCGCGCCGAGCAGGATCGAGTAATGCGTGCCCCCGTCGAAATCCACGCCTCCCCCGAGGCTCACCGTGAGCGGAATGACGACCGGAAGGAGGATCGCCATGGTCCCCCACGAAGTGCCGGTCGCGAAGGAGATCGCGGCCGCGGTGACAAAAACGATCGCGGGGAGGAGGGCGAGCGGAAGCCGCTCGTTCAGGAGCTGGGAGAGATAGGGCGCCGTCCCGACGATCTCCGTGACCGACCCCAGGGACCAGGCGAGGACGAGGATCACGATCGCGGGAAGCATCGCCCGCATCCCTGATATCCAGGCGTGTACGGTCTGCTGAAGGGTCAGGATCCGCTCGCCGAGCGAGAGGATGAAGGCGACGGCGCACCCGGCGAAGGATCCCCAGAGGAGGGTCACGAACGGGTCGGCCGCGCCGAAGATGTCCATGAGGGAGGCCCCGGCGCCCGTGGAGGCGCGTCCGGTCGTGTAGAGCCCCGCGAGCACGACGATGACCACGGTCAGGACCGGGAGGGCCGCGTTCGGCCATCGCTCGGGGGTTCCGGCGTCGGGGTCCAGGATCTGGTCCGAGGTGTCCGCGGCCAGGGTGGCCCCCGGGCGAAATAAGCCGCCTCCTGACGCGGCCCTGTTTTCCGCCGCCGCCATCGCCCCGAAGTCGCGGTTCATCCAGGAGGTCAGGAAGACGAGGAAGAGCGCGAGTAGCGGATAAAAGAGGTACGGGATCGTGTGCAGGAAAACCGTGAAAGGGGAGGCGGCCAACAACGACGCCGCTGCCTCCGGGCTCGTCCCGGGCTGGTCCGCCGCGATCTGGAGCCCGTCCTGGATCAGCGAGATCTGGTACCCGACCCAGGTGGAAATCGGAACGAGGGCCGCGACGGGCGCCGCGGTGGAGTCCACGAGGTAGGCGAGTTTTTCTCTCGAGATCCGGAGGCGGTCCGTGATGGGGCGCATCGCGTTTCCAACGATCAGGGTGTTCGCGTAGTCGTCGAAAAAGATCGCGAGGCCGGCGCCCCACACCGCGAGTTTTCCCCTCTTTCGGGTCGTCGCCCAACGCACGACGAGATTCACGATTCCCCGGGTCCCGCCATTTCGCGTGATCACCCCGACCATCCCCCCGAGGAGGAGGGAGAAGACCACGATCTGTGTCTGGCCCCCCGTGTCGCCCAGGGCCGGCACGACGAACTCGTCCACCACGCGCCAGCTGGCCGCGAGGGGGTTGAAGCCGGAGATGGCGAGCGCCCCGAGCCAGACGCCTGCCAGGAGAGAGATCACGACCTCCTTGAGGAGTAGGGCGAGGAGAATCGCGACGAGGGGTGGGAGGAGCGAAAACCACCCCGGAATGAAGGGGGCGGACACTTCCCGGGATTCCGGCCCCAGGATCACGCGGAGTGGGAGGTCGTTCCGGCCGGTCAGGAGGAGGTCTCCGACCACTTCCGACCCTCCGGCGGCCAGCGTCCCCTCCGCGAGGATTCGGCCTCCCGCCGCTTCGATTCGATAGGGCGCTTCCGCCTCGGAGGCGGCCGAGATCTCAATGGTGAAGGGGATCCCGTCCACGAAGATCGCCGGCGCATTCGTGACCTCCTGGGCCCCGGCCATCCCCGGAAGGAGCGCGGGAAAAAGGAGAAGGAAAAAGCGGCGGGGCATGGGGGAGCCGGGGCTGGGGAATTGCCGGGAAGCCGGGGACATCATGCCCCGGGGGCCCCCGATTGTAAAGGCGAAAGCATGGCGGGGCGGCGCGGATTCTCGGCCTCGGGACGGGCTGGAAAGTTATCGGGGCCTCGACTACCTTTGGCCGGCCGATCCATCCCCTGCTACCCGAGAGATCGGAATGACCGAGGACGAGCGGGTCACCCTCCTCGACCACGAAGGCGTGGAACGCATCCTGGCCAGGATGGCCCGTGAAATCGTCGAACGGAACAGCGGAATCGGGCGCCTGGTCCTTCTCGGAATCCAACGGCGGGGAGTGGAGCTCGCCGAGCGGATCCGCTCCCTGATCGAGGAAGAAGAGGGCGCGAAGGTCCCGGGCGGCGCCCTCGACATCACCCTCTACCGAGACGACCTCGGGGCCGTCGGCCCCCGCCCCGTCGTGGGGGAGTCCAACCTCCCGATGGAGGGGGTGGACGACCGCACGGTCGTCGTCGTGGACGACGTTCTCTTCACGGGGCGGACTGCCCGCGCGGCCATGGACGAGCTGATGGATTGGGGCCGCCCTTCGCGCATCATGCTCTGTGTCCTCGTGGATCGTGGGGGGCGAGAGCTCCCCATTCAGCCCGACATCGTGGGGAGGAAAGTCGGGGTCCTTCCCGGGCAGCGGGTGGACGTGAGGGTTCCCGAGCTGGATGGACGGCTCGCCGTGGAGCTCTCCCGCATCCCGAAGACGGCCGCTTGAATCGCACGGCCTCCTCTCTCGGCAAGGACCTCGTAGGGATCGAGGGGCTTTCGGCGGACCAGATCGTCTCCATCCTCGACACGGCCGAGCCCTTCAAGGAAATCTCCGAGCGGAGGATCAAGAAGGTCCCCGTCCTCCGCGGCAAAACCATCGTCAATCTCTTCCTCGAACCCTCGACCCGGACGCGCATCTCCTTCGAATTCGCGGAAAAGCGGCTGAGCGCCGATACGGTGAACATCACCGCCACCGGGTCGTCCGTCGTCAAGGGCGAGACTCTCGTGGACACCGCGCGGAACCTCGAGGCGATGCGGATCGACATGGTTGTCATCCGGCATGGGTCGTCCGGGGCGGCGCGATTCCTTGCGGAGCGAATTCCATCCAACGTCGTCAACGCGGGTGACGGCTCGCACGAGCACCCGACCCAGGCGCTCCTCGATCTCCTCACGATTCGCGATCACTTCGGGAAGATCGAAGGGCTCAAGGTTTGCATCATCGGCGACATCCTCCACTCCCGCGTGGCCCGGTCGAACATCTTCGGGCTCCTCAAGCTCGGAGCCGAGGTGGCGGTCTGCGGGCCGATGACGCTTCTCCCGACCGGAATCGACGCCCTCGGGGTGCACGTGTTCCGACGGGTCGAGGAGGCGATCGAGTGGGCGAACGTCGTGAACGTCCTGCGGCTCCAGCTCGAGCGGATGAAAGCCGGATTCGTCCCATCGCTCCGCGAATACAACCGGATCTACGGGGTCTCGACGGCGCGCCTGAAGAAGGCCGGTCCGGACTTTCTCGTCCTCCATCCGGGACCGATGAACCGGGGCGTGGAAATCGACTCCGACGTCGCGGACGGGCCGCATTCGGTGATTTTGCGCCAGGTCACGAACGGGGTTGCCGTGAGGATGGCTGTGCTCTACCTCCTCGCGGGTGGAATGCCCGAGCAGGCCGAGGCGGCGAAGCAGGGGGACGTCGGATGAGCGCGCGGACGATCCTTTTCCAGGGCGGACGCATCGTGGATCCTTCTCAGGGGCTCGACGGCGTCCTCGATCTTCTCGTGGTCTCAGGGAAAGTCGCGAAAGTCGGGAAGGGACTCGAGGCTCCGGAAAACGCGCGGGTCGTTTCCTGCGAGGCGCGGCTGGTCCTTCCCGGGCTCGTGGACGTCCATGTCCATCTCCGGGAGCCCGGGGCCGAACACAAGGAGACGATCGCGTCAGGGGCTCGGGCGGCGGTGGCGGGTGGGTTCACCTCCATCTGCGCGATGCCGAACACCGATCCCGTGATCGATTCACCGGCGACCGTCGGCTTCGTCGCCGCGGCGGGACGAGAGGCCGGACTCGCGCGTGTCTATCCGGTCGGCGCGATCTCGGTCGGTCAAAGGGGTGAGCAGCTCACCGAGATCGGAGAGCTCGTGGAAGCGGGCGCCGTGGCGATCACCGACGACGGGAGCCCCGTGATGGATTCCGGGCTGATGCGGATGGCCCTCGAGTACTCGCGGGCCTTCGACATTCCGGTCGCTGATCACCCGGAAGACATGGGACTTTCACGCGGCGGCGTCATGAACGAAGGTCTCGTTTCCGCCCGCCTCGGCCTCCAGGGCAAGCCGAACGCATCGGAGGACGTGCATATCGCGCGGGACCTCCTCGTGGCCGAGCTCACTGGGGGGCACATCCACCTCCAACACGTCTCGACTCGTCTCGGCGTGGATCTCATCCGGCGGGCGAAGGCGCGCGGAGTTCGTGTCACGGCCGAGGCGACTCCCCACCACCTCCTCCTCACCGAAACCTCCGTCGAGGGTTACCGCACCGACGCGAAGATGAATCCACCCCTCCGCACGGAGGCGGATCGCGCCGCGGTCGAGGAAGGGTTTCTGGATGGGACGCTCGACACCCTGGCGACGGACCACGCGCCGCATCACTACGACGAAAAGGAGCAGGCCTTCGACGACGCTCCATTCGGAATCGTTGGGCTGGAGACGGCGCTCGGGCTCCTGCTCACGCATTTCGTCGAGGCGGGAAAACTCGATCTCCTCGCCCTGGTCGAACGGATGAGCCTGAATCCCGCGCGAGCCTTCGGGCTCAAGGCGGGGACGCTCGCGGACGGAGCGCCCGGAGATGTCACGGTCGTGGATCCGGAACTCGAGTGGACCGTGGACCCGACGGCCTTCCATTCGAAGTCGCGTAACACCCCCTTCAAGGGACAGGTCCTGAGGGGCCGGGCCGTGCTCACGGTCGTCGCTGGACGGGTCGTTCACGAGCTGTGAGGCGGCGGGCCGGGTTTCCCGGCTTCGCTGTCAGGGATTGATCAACTCGGCGGGGGCGCCGCTCATCTCCTTCAGAAAATAAGCGAAGAACCGCGCCGCCCGCTCGAGTCCCGGCGCGGAGACCACGTCGAGGACCTCCCCGCTCGTGTGATAGAGAGGAGGGGCCTGCATCACCGTGACGCGCGCAACGCCGAGCGGGCCGTATCCTCCGGTCTCCCCGCTCGACATCGCAGAGCCCTCGGAAACGAGATTCACCCCGTAGCGGGCGACCCCCTCCTGCAGCACCTCTTCGATGAAGGGCGAACGGTTCGTGACGCCCGCGACGATGGGCGCCTCGCCCGAGCCGGCGATGTACTCTCGGTATCCGTCCGGGAAGACGCTGCGGGCCGGCGAGATGTTCCGCTGGGCCACGTGTTCGATATTGATGACGAGAACGGCATTTCGGGCGAGGTCCGGATTCATCGCGATGAAATTTCCAGGGCCGTTCAGTCCGGGCGTGTGGTGCCCGGCGCTGGCGACAAAGACGAGCGTTCGCTCGAGGCGGTTCTCGGGCGCCGCGAAGTGCCGGGCGAGGGCGACCAGGACGGCGAGGCCGTCGCCATTGTCTCCGGCTCCGTCGAACCAGGCATCCGCGTGCGCGTTCAGCACGATCGCCTCCTCGCTCGCGCTTCCGGGAATCACGGCGATCCCGTTCACCGCCTCGAGCCCGGAAAACGCCTGGGCACGAAGCGTCAGGCTGACGCGGACCCGATCCGCGACTCCCGCCTCGGTCGCTTCGCTCAGGAGCTTCTCGAGAAAAAATCCGTCCCGTCCCCCGAGGTTGAAGCAAGGCCCGCCACAATTGCTGAAGTCGCGGGAGCGTTCGTTTCCGGGAAGGTGGACGGCGTTCAGGACCGCGACCGCACCGCGGTCCATGAGATCCTGCGCACGGGAGACGGTCGGCCCACGCTCGAAGACCATGTGGCCCTGCGGGATGACGGTCTGGAGGACCACCTTTCCCGAGACATCCACGCCCTCGAGCTCTGCCGGGGTCGCGTTGCCCACGTAAATGAGGGACGCCGTCAGCGTCCCACCCGGGATCTCGGAAGGCGAAAGGGGCATCGCCGATTCGAGGACGACGTCGGCGCTCCCGGGCCCGAAGGCGGGGTCTCCGAGGAGCCGTACCTCCCACAAAAGAGGGAGCCAGAGCGAGGCGTTTCCCGACTGCTGGAAGGACTGGAGCTCGACTCGTTCGATTTCCGCTTCGCGAAACTTCTGGGTGGCCCATTCGATCGTCCGGGCGCTCGAGGGGAAGCCGGTGATCCGGCCCCAGAGCTGCCCGTCTCCGACTTCGCGCCGGAGGCGGCTGTCGCGCGAGAAATCAACGATTGCCCCAAGGTCCTCGAAGATCTGCGCCGCTTCGAGCTCGGGGCTCCCGCCCTCGCCTGCCGGAACGGTCGCCGGAATCACCCGGGGCCCGATGATCACCGGAGCGGCGTGCGGGAGGAAGCCGGGAGGGAGGGGGAGCCCAAACCAGGGCTCCGCGGGGACGGACGACTGAGCGGACGCGGGGAGCGCGGTCCAGGGTTGGGACAGGACGGCGAGCGTCGCGAAAAGAAGTGCCGGCCGGCGGAACGGTCCCATGGCATCCTCCCGGGAGTGAGTGGATTCGATCGAACCCATCTTACCTAGGCGGTGGGGCCGGGGACAGCCGAACCGAAAGCGAGTGGGGGGACGGCCGAGCGGACGTTCTGCGTGCCCGAGGGAGCGCGAAAACCGGGAAGTGCGGCGGGGTATGCCGCCGTCAGCGCCCCGAAAGCCGACTGACGTGCGCCTGGAGCTGACTCTTGACCCGGGCGACCCGGTTCGGATGGATGAGGTTGGTCCGGCCGGCCCGGTCGAGCAGCGCGACCGCCTCGAGAAGGCTGGTCCCGGCCGCAGCGGCGTCGGGCGCCTGGCGGACCTTCTTCACGGCCGTACGGATCCGTGCCCGGGCGGCCCGATTCTGGACCGTCCACTTCCGGGACAGGTGCATCCGCTTCTTGGCGCTCTTGATCCTCGGCATGCGACCCTCAGGGTGTGGCGTACGGCCTGGAAAAGCTCGAAAAGATACAGCTGAGGGGCCGGGAGATCAACGGTGGGGGGCCTTCCGGAGTCCCCCTGGGCAGCCCGCGGACGACGGCCACGAGGTCGGACCGGGCGGGGGTGGTATCGGGTCACCGGCTAGAATACCTTTCCGGCCTCATGGACCTGATCCTCCTCATCGGTATCCTCCTCCTTTCCGTCATCCTCCACGAGGTCGCCCACGCGTGGGTGGCGCGTCGCGAGGGGGACGACACGGCGGAGCGGCTGGGGCGCATCACCCTGAACCCGATTCCGCATCTGGACCCGATCGGTTCGATCCTCATTCCGGTCGTGCTCGCCTCGCTCCCCGGGGGATTCATCTTCGGCTGGGCGAAGCCCGTCCCGGTGAACCCGGCGAACTTCCGGGATCCCGTTTGGGGAGATATCCGGGTCTCACTGGCCGGGATCGCGGTGAACCTCCTGCTTGCCCTCGTCTTTGCGCTGGCCATGATCCCCCTGGTGCGCTTCGCTCCCGCGGGCGGCGCCTGGGGCTACGTGGAGTCTGCCCTTTACTACGGCGTCCTGATCAACGTGATCCTCGCCGTGTTCAACCTGATTCCGGTTCCCCCGCTCGACGGCTCGCACGTCGTGCGCCACCTGCTTCCCCAGGCCCTCCGGGGCGCCTACGACGCATTCGGGCGATTCGGCGCGATCGCGCTTCTCGCCTTCCTTTTCTTCGTCCCCGGGGGATTCGGGCTCGTCATGGGGCCGGTCACTTTCATCGTGGACTCGCTCTTCGCGGTGCTCGGCCTGTGACGACGGTGTCCCCGCCGGCTCGAACTCCCCGCGACGACGACGAGCGTTTCGTCATCGACATCGAGCGCTTCCAGGGACCGCTCGACCTCCTCCTGCACCTCATCCGGCAGCAGGACATCGACATCTTCGATATCCCCATCGCCCGGATCACGAAGCAGTTCCTCGGCGCCGTGCAGGGAATCGGTGCGGGGAATCTCGATTCCGCGGGCGAGTTCCTCGAGATGGCCGCGACGCTTGTCCGCATCAAGGCCCAGCTGCTCCTCCCGAAGCCCCTGGAGGCGGAGGACGAGGATCCGCGGGCGGAGCTGGTGCGGCGCCTCCTCGAATACGAGCAGATCCAGGAGATCACCGGGCGCCTCGCGGCTGCGGAGGCCCATCGGGCGCGGCGGTTCGGAAAGGGATACCTCCCGGTGCGCCCGATGCCCGAGGCGGATGAGCTCCCGCTCGAAACCACGTGGGACGAGCTTTTCCAGGCTGCGCTAGCCGTGAAGCTCCTCGATCCCCTCGATCGAGAGCACCGGGTCACGCCCCGAACGATTACCATGGATGAGAAGGCCGACCTGATCCTGGAGGCGCTCCGTAGCGCGACGAGCGTCGAGTTCCGGCGTCTCCTGGAGCCCTTCCGCGAGAAAATGCACGGGGTGATGACTTTGCTGGCGGGTTTGGAGCTTTCCCGCCGGCGCCGGGTCCTCCTCCGCCAGACCGAACCGTTTCACGAGCTCTGGGTCCACCGTAGGGCCGATTCCGACGAGGAGGAGGGAGAACCGACGTGAGGAGCGAGCAAATCGTGGAGGCGGTCCTTTTTGCGAGCGACGCCCCGCTTCGCGCCGAAGAGATCGCGAGGGCGGACGAGTCGTTGGACGAGGATGCGGTCGAGGAGGCGATCCGGGTCCTGCGGACGAGGTACGCGGCGGGCGAGCAGGCCTTCGAAGTCGTCGAGATCGCCGAAGGATTCCAGCTCCTCACGCGCCCGGAGTTCGCGCCCTATCTCGAGCGCTTCGACACCGTCCCGCGGCCCGGGCGGCTCTCCGGTCCTGCTCTGGAGACCCTCGCCATCGTCGCCTACCGGCAGCCGATCGGACGACTCGAAATGGAGTACGTCCGGGGCGTCGGTTCCGTCGGGGTCATCCGCACCCTCCAGGACCGGGGGCTGATCGAAGTCGCCGGGCGGGCCGAGGGCCTCGGCCGCCCCCTCCTCTACGGCACCACCGTCACCTTTCTGGAGCACTTCGGGTTTCGCTCGCTCGAAGACCTCCCCCGCCCCGAAGAGCTCCCCATCATTCTCCGGGACCGGACCATTCCCGTCCTCCCGGAGGAGTCGAACGGGTCACCGGCGGCAGGCGACGAGGAGGTCGGCGAGGGATTCGGCGAAGAGGCGTGAGCTCTCCCGGGCTACGGCTCCAGAAGGTTCTCTCGAGAGCGGGGGTCGCTTCGCGGCGGGAGGCCGAAGAGATGATCCTTCGCGGGCGGGTGCGCGTGAACGGGGAACGGGTCTCCGAACTGGGCACGCGAGTGGACCCGGCCCGGGACAGAATCGAGGTGGATGGCCGCGAGATCTCGCAGGATCCCATCCGTTGGATTCTCCTGAACAAGCCGCGTGGGACCGTGACCACCCGTCGAGATCCCCAGGGTCGCCCGACGGTCTATTCCCTCCTCCCCCCAAAGGATCGGCAGCTCCGCTACGTGGGGCGCCTGGACCAGGAGACCGATGGGCTTCTCCTGTTCACCAACGACGGCGATCTCTTGCACGCGTTGACCCATCCGTCCGGCGAGGTGGCGCGCGAATACCGGGCGGTCGTGGGAGGGGTGCCGGACCGGGACGCCCTTGCGGCTCTCCAGTCCGGGGTCGAGCTGGAGGACGGCGTGGCGAAGGCCGAGCGGGTCCGGATCGAAGAGACGCTCAAGGGCGGAAAGGGCGTGGTGATGACTCTGGTCCTCCGAGAAGGACGCAAGCGCGAGGTCCGGCGCTTGCTGGAGACCGTCGGTCACTCCGTCCAGCGCCTCTCCCGGATCGCCTTTGGCCCGATCACGCTGGCCGGCTTGGCACCCGGAGAGTCTCGGGAGCTGACTAAAATGGAAGTGGACGCCCTGCGAAAGGAGGTCACGCGCGCAAGCGCTCGGACCAGGTCGGGCTCCACCCCTCGGCGCCCACGAGGGGGACGAAGCGGCACTCCATGAGGACCTCCGGTTCCGCCTCCCGCCCATCGTCCTGCCGCGAGATCCGGATGAGCTCCTGGAGGGACCGGGATCCCACCGGGACGACGAGGCGGCCTCCGGGCCCGAGCTGGGACTTGAGCGCCGCCGGGACCGACGGACCCCCCGCCGTCACCAGGATCGCGTCGTAGGGGGCGCCTTCCGGCCACCCCTTGGTGCCGTCTCCGATCAGATATCGGACGTTCGCGAAACCGAGGCGATCGAGACGGGCGTGTGCTTCCTCGGCGAGGACGGGATCGCGCTCCACTGTCCACACCTCCGCCGCGATCGAAGCCAAAACCGCGGTCTGGTACCCGGTCCCCGTCCCGACTTCGAGGACGCGGTCTTCGTCCGCGAGGCCGAGAGCCTGAGTCATGGCCCCCACGATATAGGGCTGGGAGAGGGTCTGGCCGCGGCCGATCGGCAGGGCGGCGTCCCCGTAGACCTCTTCGGGAAGCGCTCTCCTCCCCGCCGGAAGGAACTCCTCACGGGGGAGTCGGCGCATGGCGCCGAGCACGCGGGGATCGTGGATCCCTCGCGCCTCGAGATCGTGCTGGATCATGCGGGCCCGTGCCCGCGACATGGCTCCGTTCACGGGTCGGGCTACCCTCGTGAAGCTCCGGAGTTCTGGGAACCCCTGACGCCTTTGGGGGGAAACATGAGCGGCAGGCCTACGGCAGGGCGCAGAAACCCAGATCCCAAGGAACCGAATGCTGACGCGGGACGACTTGGCTCGATTGCACCGGGAGTGGCAAGAAACGAAAGTCCTGAGCGTGTACCTCGACGGAAGCAACCACGACTTCGCGGAACGCGGGGTCTGGCGGAAGCGCTTCGAACGCGCTCTCGCGGATCTGAGGAAGTCGCTGGAGTCGTCCGGGGCGGGGGATTCCGGGGACTTCGAGGCGGCTGCCAAGCGTATTGAGGGCCAGCTCTCCCAATACGAACAGTTCCTCCCCGGCCGCGCATGGGTCGGATTCGCGACGGGCGATCGGCTGATCTACGGTGAAGCCGTTCCCGTCCCGATGCCCGATCTCGCGCGATGGGATGCGGGGATTAGAATCGCGCCGTACGTGCGGGCACTGAAGCAGGAGCGGCTCGTGGTTACCGTCCTCGTCGATTCGCGAAAGGCACGAATCTTCGAATACGCGGACGGAATTCTCACCGAAAGGGAAGACCTGCTGAGTGACGCCGTCCTCGAAGACTTTGCGAGCATCAACATCTCGAAGCGGGCCACGGGGTACACGGGTGTGCGCGGGAAAACGGGCACCGATGCGGCACAATGGTCCCAGGAGAACGAATCGGAGCGTCTCGTGAAGCGCGTGCATCAGGTCGTTGCCGACCGGACGGGTACCACAGGCTTCGTGGTGGTCGGCGGGCTCCCGGAGGCCATCGCCTCGACCGTAAACCAGTTCTCCCCTTCGCTCCGCGAGAGGACGGTGGAGCGGCCTTCCGCGTTCCTTGCCATGTCCGACGCCGAGGTCCGAGAACTCACCTCGGAGGCCGCTTCGGCGGTCCACCAGTCCATGCAGGCTGCGATGTTGGACGAAGTCGTGAATCATGCCATGGCGGGGGGAAAAGGTGCTCTTGGCGCGCGGGATGTGGAGCTGGCCCTGACGGAGGGAAGGGTGGACACCCTGCTCCTCAGCCGCAGCTACATTGTTGCGAATCCGGACTACGCCGATCGATTGGTGGGGATCGCGTTGGAAGGAGGGGCGGAGGTAGAGGAGTTGTCCCTCGAGGGCGCGGCGCGGCTCGACGCCGAAGGGCACGGGGTAGCGGCGCGCCTTCGGTACGTGGTCAAGTCCTGAACCGCAGCCTGGAGGGGGGGAGGAGAAGGGCGTAGCTTCCGGACCGGGCGGTCTCGGCCGCCCCACGGGCCCGTAGCTCAGTTGGTCAGAGCACTCGACTCATAATCGAAGGGTCGCAGGTTCAAGTCCTGCCGGGCCCACTGGGTAACTCGAAGCTCTCCAGCGTCTTACGGCGTCGGAGAGCTTCGAGTTTTCGGAGCGAAAAACGACCAGTGACGATAACAGTGACAAACGACCCCCTGTCCGGGCGTGAATCGGAGCCCTCTTGGACAGTGTCAGATCGCGCCGCGCTCCGGGTCACCCGGAGAGCCCGGGCGGCGCGGTGCGCCGTTTCCTTACTGCGGCTATGAGGGCTCGACTCGCGGAGCACTTAATTTACTGTTGCAAACTGCGCACCGTGCGCGTATCTTGGCTCCAATCAGTGGTTTGTCTCCCTTTGACTGGGCCAAAACGTGTACACTCAGACTCAGATCGAGCAGGAATTAGCTATTCGAATTCCTCGGGCTGTGCGAGGTGCGTTGGTTGGAGCGGTGCGCCAGTCATACCGTTTGGTGAAGACACAGTATCATGTACCTGAGGACGGCCATGATCGGCACACGTTCGGAAATCAGGTATGGAGGTTCATTTTCAAGCGGATACGCGATTACCTCCGGGCCGAAGGATCCAGCCATGGTCTCACACGGCACGAGGCACGGCGCGTCTTCTGGCTCAATTCGAACGGCACCATCCTGGCGTCATACCGGTTGCCGGAAGCGGAAAGCAAGTGGGAGGAGTCGTTCCCGCTCAATAACATTGGAGCAGGACTCCTTACCCAGATGAACTTGCGGCTTCAAGTGGAACTGTTTGATCAAAGCGAGCCAACCGGTCTACCGGCTGCATTGGTGTTGGCCCATACCGGAAACCCCGACGAAGGATGCACGGGCGTCTATTTGATGGAGCCGACTGCAGAGGACCAGGGTCGGATCGTCGAGTGGGGGTATACCGAGAGGCTTTGGGCTCCTGGTCAGGACATTGGTGATTTGCCGCAGCCCGTTCCGGTCGGCCCCGTGCTTCTGCCGCCTCGCGCCCTACCCGCAATCGAACAGAAAGAAACCTAGGCAGCCGGTGTGAATTGCCGTTTTCCCGAGCGCCCACGTGACCCCGCGAGGAGAGCCAAACATTGGAGCATCTGTTTGTTCCCGAGCGCCTGACGGTGATCCGCGAAGCTCGGGAGTGGTCCAGGAAAGATCTCGCCGATCGCGTCGGCGTGACTCCCGCTGCAATTACGCAATTCGAAAACGGAGACGCAGCTCCCTCCGACGAGACCGTCCGGCGTCTCGCTGATGTTCTCGGTGTACGACCGGAGTTCTTCTCATTTACTCTCCCCACGCGCTTGACGATCGAGCGATGTCACTTTCGCCAGCAGCGATCGGCCGGCGTTAGAGAGAAGCGCAAGGTTGTCGCCAACGGCCAGCTCCGCCTCGAAATCATCGAGCGACTCGCGGACTACTTGACCTTTCCGTCGGTCCGTATCCGACATGTCAGTATTCCGGTACACGGGGCCACGGCCGCAGTCGAGAATTTGGCCGAGGACCTGCGTCAGGAGTGGAGCCTTGGCCCCGGACCGATAGCAAATATGATCTGGTTGCTTGAGAACCTCGGCGCGGTGGTTCTTGAACTCGCGAGCCAAGACCAGCAGCTGGACGCCTTTTCGGGATGGTCGTCACAGCGACCCGTCATCTTTCTTGTTAGCAGCAAGTCGGCTTCGAGGCGCCGCTTTGACGCCGCTCATGAACTAGGGCACCTGCTGTTGCACTCTGATGCGATCCCCGGTGACAAAATCCTGGAAGCACAGGCGGATCGATTCGCTGGGGCGTTCCTACTACCACGAGCGCAGTTCGAGGTGGAATGTCCCCGAACTCTTTCCTGGGGACGGTTCATCGAACTAAAGGAACGCTGGAACGTGTCGCTCGCTGCCCTAGTCACGAGGGCCCACCAGCTTGAGATTTTTGGCGAGGCCACCTATCGGCGCGCATACGTGCAGCTCAACCGAAGAGGATGGCGGTGGGACGAACCTGCCGAGGGTGAGAAGGAACAGCCATCACTGGTGGCACAGGCCAGTAAGTCGCTTGCACAGCAGGGGCTCAGGATTGACGAGATCCTGCGGAGCAGCGGGTTGAGCAAGTTTGATGTGGCGTCATTGATCGAGCCGATGGCATCAGAGCTTCCCAACCAGCCACCGGATCCGAATGTGATTCCCTTTGCTAGGCCAGGTGCGCGCGGCGGATAAGACTGACATCCTGCCCTCTGGAAGATTGTTGGGATCCCGGCCTACCCCCGCGCATTCGGCCGCGCCCTCCGTGCCGCCTCCCTCCTCGCCGGGTCATGCCAGAGGCAGAGGCCGTGCTCGCTCAGCTTCCCGCGGACGCGGCACCGCTCGCCCCCTGGCGTGGTCGCCTGGCACTGTGCCGGCTTCCACGCGCGAACGGCGGTGAGCCGCTTTCCGAGGCACTTCTTGTGCTGGTCCGCGCGGAACTCCACCACCTCCGCCCGGTGCCGTACCTGGCCCAGGTGCCCGTACACCCGGTTCACCATCGCCATGCCTCCGTGCCCGAGCTCGCGGGCCACCGTGAAGGGGCTCACGGGGGCGCCCTGATCCAGGCTCTGGAGCCGGGCCGCGCAGTATGAGTGCCGGAACATCTTCGTCGTGAGCTGTCCGGCTTCCCAGCCCGCGCGTTCCGCGACTCCGTTCAGGGCCTTCCGCATGTCGTGGATCATCTTCCCGGTGCGAACGCTGGGGAAGAGGAGCCCGGAGGTGCGGCGAACCTTTGCCACCGGAGCCTTCCCGTTGGAGCTGGCGCCGCCCGAGAGGTACGCCTTGAGGATCTCGTGGAGCTGAGGCCAGAGGGGCACACTCCGGTGGGACGTAGCGGTTTTGAGCCGGCGCCACTCGTTCGGGCGAAAAGTGACCGTGCGCCGGTCGAAGCTCACGTCCTCGACTTCCAGGCCGAGAATCTCACTTTTCCGGCCGGTGAGAAGGAAGGTCGCGACCAGTGGGTCGAGATCACGAATCTCGTCGTCCCGCTCCGTGCGGTGTACGCGCGCGGCCTCGAGGACGAGAGCGCAGTCGTGGACTTCCAGCCACCGGGCCTCTTCCCGAACGGGTCTGGGCTTGTCCATCATGGCCGTCGGAGGGTTGAACCCCGGTGGCACGACGCCTTCCGCCTGGGCGCGGCGGTAAAGGTTGGAAAGCGCGCTCAGGTGCTGGCGAAGGCTGGAAGCGGTGAGTCCCCGGCCCCGGCGCCCCGGAAGCTTGGAAAGGTGATCCACCCATCGCTCCACGTCCGCCACGCCGATGCTGCCCACCTCCCGTTCGGAGCCGAAGAACTCCACGGCCCGCTGGAGCCGCAGCTCGATCTTGCCCAGTTCGACGACCGTGATCCGGTTCGCCTTGGCCTTCGCGATGAGGTGCTCCTGGACGAAGCGGGCAAGCGGGGCGTCCCGCGCCACTCCGAGAATCGCGCGGTTCCGTCGCTGGGCTACCAGCTGCTCTACGCGGTCGCCCACTAGTGTGATGTCCCAGAAGTAACTGTACAATAGATAGAAGGGGTCATACATTGACTTCCGGTACCCCAAACCGGGAGGAGAGCGATGACCCGAGGACGCCCGATGAAGCCTCTCGAGCTCAGCAACGGAGCGCGCGAGGAACTGGAATCGTTGGTACGATCACGGAGTTTGCCGGCCGGTCTCGTGCGTCGCGCGAGGACGGTGCTTCTCAGTGCCGACGGCCTGACCAACGGTGCGATCGCGCGCGAGGTTGGGATGACTCGCCAGACCGTGGGCAAATGGCGCGAACGCTTCCGCACCCAGGGGCTCATGGGCTTGTACGAAGAGCGCCGGCCTGGGAAGCCGCGAACGATCGAAGACGACGAGGTCATGCGGCTTCTCCAAAAGACTCTGGATACGAAGCCTCGCGATGGCAGCACCCAGTGGAGCTGCCGTTCCATGGCGAAAGCGACGAGCCTATCCAAGTCCACCGTTCAACGCGTCTGGTCCCTGTTCAACGTCCAGCCCCATCGGCAAAAGCACTTCAAGCTCTCCACGGATCCGTTCTTCGTCGAAAAGGTCCATGACATCGTTGGCCTCTACCTCAATCTCCCCGACCACGCCATGGTGCTCTGCGTCGACGAGAAGAGTCAGACCCAGGCGCTCGAGCGGACTCAGCCTCTCTTGCCCCTTGGCCTCGGCTACGTCGAGGGCGTCACCCACGACTACGTCCGTCACGGCACCACCACGCTCTTCGCTGCCCTCGATGTGGCGAGCGGCCAGGTCCTCGCGCGCTGCTCCCCTCGCCACCGCCACCAGGAGTTCCTGCGGTTCCTCAAGCATATCGATGCCAACGTTCCGCCCGAGCTCGACGTGCATCTCATCGTCGACAACTACAGCACCCATAAACACGCGAACGTTCGACACTGGCTCGCCGCTCGACCCCGCTACCACCTTCACTTCACTCCTACGTACTCGTCCTGGCTCAATCAGGTCGAGATCTGGTTCAACATCATTACTCAAAAGGCCATCCGCCGCGGCTCCTTCTCCTCCGTCGGCCAGCTCGTCGACCGCATCCGTCACTTCACCGACTCCTACAACCCCGACGCCCAACCGTTCTTGTGGACCGCCACCGCCGACTCCATCCTCCACAAGATCCAGAGACTATGTCATGCTATCTCTGGGACGGGACACTAGCTTGGCTGCCACATCCGCGTCCGTGGTCGCCCGCGCTGAGCCCTCCGGAATGAGAGCCTCGCGCCCGCCACCGAGATCGCGGAAGTCGCCGTAGGCTCGGCGCTCTCCGCCCTGCTCCCGCCAGTAGATCCGGCTTTCCCTACGCCTCGGCATCCGTGTCCTCCGTGCTGCGCACGCCAAGCCGACCGAAGGGGGCCGAGGATTCTGGATACAGGTGCCGAACCGCGGACGTCGCCATGACGGCGTAGTCCGTGAGGCTATCGTCGGGCAGGGAATCGAGGTCTACGCCGAAGATTCGTGGCGCGGCGGCAAGCACCTCTCCGAGGCGGCAGGCGAGGGCCCGGTTCGTGGTGTCGCTTGCATCGCTAACTGTTGAGGTGAGGCACTGCCACGAGTGCAGGATCACGGCCCGTCGGACTGCCGTGTCCAGGAGCCGCTCCGCGCCCTCTCCGAATCCCTCGCGGACTCCGGCGATCGCTTCCTCGAGCCCCTCAGCCGCTTCCACATCAGCGTCCCGCGCCACACCATCCTCCACCAGGTCGCTGATCTGCTGCTCCTTTTCCGTCATCTTGCCTTCGTTGAAGGCCAGCCACTCCCAGCGGATTCCGAGCACATCGGCAATCGCGCGGAGGAGCTCGATGCGGGGGGAGCGGACCTTGTCCTCGGCGTACTGACGAATCCCGCCATAGCTCGTGCCCCGCAGTCCCTCGTACTGATCGTGCATCGCCTTCGTCAGCGCCCGCACGCTCATCGGCCGGGGGCCTCTTGCGAGCGCCTGCGCCAGGCGGTCGGCGTATCCCTTTGTCCCTCTCTGGCGAACCACGATTGCCCTCCTGCGCTAGAAAGTCATACTTGCGCCAGCGGCAGTGTCGCGTTAGTATTATAGCGCATGCGTATGTTATGCACAAGTTAGTCGGCAGGTGGAGAGGGAGGAGGGGAGGGGGATGGGAAGGGAACTGCAGGGGAGCGCTGCTCAAGGGACCCATGATGCGCGGCTAAGGCTGGACGTCCATGCCCGACTTCGGCAGGCGCTTCAACCGATTCCGGATGGAGCGCTCGTACCGGTGGAGTGGGTGCGGGGCCTGGTGGAGGAGTGCGGGGGAGAGGCGGTGGATCTCACCGTCGAAGATGTGGCCGTTCTCATGAACCGTGGGGCGAGCACGATCCGGACGTGGTGCGCGTCGGGCCGACTCCCTGGTTCCTACCGGCTTCAGGGAAGGGAATGGCGCGTGCCCCGCACGGCGCTCCAGGCGCTCCGCAACGGAGCGATCGGCGCGGAGCGACGTTCAAACGGGCGGCCTACGCCGGATCTCGGCGAATGGAGGAAGCACATCCGGGAGGTGAGGCAGTGAACCCGAACACCGCCCCCTGCGGACCGAGATCTGCCAGCAACCTGAGTTGGTGAGGGCTGTCCGATCGGTCGGACGGGAGCGCGCCGCGTCGCCTGGGCCCCCCCGGAGAGCCCGGGCAGCGCCGCACGCGCTCCCCCTCATCGCCGCTGGAAGCGTGGAAGTGCCTGGGGATCCCGGGGGTAGCTTGCCTGTGGCGGATTGATGATCATGTCCGTGAATTCTGATGAAGGCAGTTCCACGGGGAAGGCTGGGAGTAGATCGCGGTGGACCTGAACGAGCTACAAAGGGTCGTTGCGAACGGCGAGTCGGAGGCCGTCGAGTTTAAGACGTCGACCGCACAGCTCCCGCGTGCCGGCGGCACGCTCTGCGCCTTCCTGAATGGCAACGGAGGTCTCGTGGTGATCGGCGTGGCGCCCGATGGAAAGATCGTCGGGCAGGATGTCGCGGACACGACGCAGCAGGACATTGCCCGGATGCTGGACCGCTTCGAACCACCGGCTCCCGTGGAGAGCCACATCCTTCCGATCCCTGGCACGACCAGATCGGTGATCGTTCTCCAGGCGCCGCGGATCGCCGATGCGCGACCATTCATCTACGATGGGCGACCCTACCAGCGTACAGGCACCACCACCTCACGTATGCCGCAGGAGCGGTACGAATCCCTCCTTTTGGAACGTGCCCATGCCCGAAGGCGGTGGGAGAATCAGCCAGCCGTGGGCGTCCGACTCGAGGATCTGGATCACGAGGAGATCCTGAGGACGCGGGAGGCCGCCATCCGCCACCGCCGCATTTCCGCCGGTACGAGCACGGACGTCGGTGACATCTTGGATCGGCTCGCCCTCCGCCGGGACGGCGTGATCACGCAAGCTGCCCAGATGCTCTATGGCACCCGGTTCCTGCCCGACTACCCGCAGGGGCGCTTGAAGCTGGGCCGCTTCCGCGGCGCGAAGATCACCGGGGAGATCTTGGACAACAAGCAGGAGTACATGCACGCGTTCGCGATGGTCCGCGAGGCGATGGCCTTCCTCGACCGCACCTTGCCTCTCTCGGCACGCTTCGTCGAGGGCCGGATCGAGCGCGAAGACCGGCTTCCTGTGCCGCCTGATGCGCTGCGGGAAGTGCTTCTCAACGCGGTCATGCACCGCGACTATGCCCAACCCGGCGGACATGTGGCCGTCGCCGTGTTCGACGATCGGATCGAGATCCGGAGCGACGGTGGACTTCCATCTGGAATCACCGCGGAAATGCTTTCCGGACCCCATCGGTCTGTCCTTCGCAACCCCCTCGTTGCCGAGACCTTTCACCGTACCGGGGCCGTCGAGGCCTGGGGGAGGGGCACGAACCGCGTCATCGAGGAGTGTGACCGATGGGGCGTCGAGCCACCGGTTTTCGAGGAACAGGCCGGTGCGCTCATCGTGACGTTCCGGGCGGCCATCGGCCCCACCCCGCAAGTCACCCCGCAAGTCACCCCGCAAGTCACCCCGCAAGTCACCCCGCAAGTCGCACGGGGTTTTGATTTCGAAGCGCGTCCCAAATAGAAACGCCCCGCAGAAGCAGGGCGTCGGGTCGGGGATACTATCCTTGACGGGGAGCGCCAAGCTATCTGGAACGCGCCACAGGCAAAGCCTTTTTGCGATTTCCCATCTTGGCGATCCGCTGGAAATGCCCATCATCACTCCATGAACCAGCGGTTCCCTCATCCACGCATTGTTGCGGCGAGAAAGGCGCTGGCCGCCAGGCCACCGGCTCCGCTGGAGAGTGTCCTCCAACAAGCCGCCGCCTCCCGCAAATTCATTGCCGATTGGCGTGCGAAGGGACTTCCCGATCTGCCACTGCGTCACGCCAAACGATAGGTCGCGAGGACTAACCTCAGAAAGGATGTGGAAGTCGGCGCGTCTGTCAAAATTTCAGGCAGGTTCTAGTGCATCGTCCATTAAATCTGTGTGCATTTGGAACGCTATGTGCTACCACTTGAGCCATGGCTCGAATAGCGGAATCCCTTATGTTAAATCCCGATCAGATCTCCCATCTTGAAGCATTGTTGCGGCGAAATACTCTGGAACAGCGTGTGGCGAAAAGATGCCGAGTGCTATTGCTGGCCGCAGAAGGCGTGAGCAATGTTGAGATTGGAACAAAACTCGATCTGCACAGGAACGGCGTCTGTAAGATCCGAAATCGCTTCATAGAAGTTGGACTCGACTGCCTTGAAGACGCAGCCCGTCCGGGCAAGCCTCCCATACATACAGCACTAACAAAGCAAAGGATTGTGACCGCAGTATGCGGCAAGCCACCCAAGGGATTGAGCAGGTGGAGTACTCGCTCCCTCGCGAGCAAACTAAAACTTTCCAAATCGTTCGTGCATGGGGTACTCGTGGAACACGACCTTCACCCTCACCGGTTGCGGACATTCAATTTCAGCCCGGATCCCATGTTCGAGGAGAAGCTTTTGGAAGTCGTCGGACTTTACATGAATCCGCCCAAGAACGCCCTGGTGCTGTGCATGGACGAGAAAACCGGGATACAGGCGCTCGACCGGACCCAGCCGGTTCTTCCCCTGCGCAGCGGAAAGCCCCGCCTATGGAGCAACGAATACGTCAGGCATGGAACGCAAACCATGCTCGCCGCGATCGAGATTGAGACGGGTAAGGCCACGACATGGGTGAACAAAACCCGCAAGGCTGCGGATTTCGTCACATTCATGAATCAGGTCATCAGAGAATATCCCGGGCAGCGGCTTTGCGTGGTGATGGATAATCTCAACACACACAAGGGAAAGATGGCGCAAGAGTGGTTGGACAAACATCCCAAAGTCACATTTCACTATACCCCGACACACGCAAGTTGGGTAAATTTGGCGGAGTGCTTCTTCTCCATTTTGACGAGACAGGGCCTTCAGCAGTCGGTTCACCGGTCGAATCGAGAACTCGTTGGGTTTCTCAAAGACTATGTGAATCGATATAACAAAACTTGTGGTCCATTCGTCTGGACTAAGGGTCCCGAGAAACTCAAAAAAATTATTGAACTCACCAAGAAATATCAAAACCAAATGCACACCAATTAACGGAACGATGCA